>NZ_JJNY01000165.1:0-304 GCF_000690035.1 Pseudoalteromonas sp. S3431 | reverse complement strand
AAAGGTCAACACGCCCTAGTAAGCTTTAACTTACTAGGGTTTTAATAGGAGCTGTTGAGCTTTTAGGATTAAATTCGTTCTATCTAGTGGGGGGAATCGCGGCGCAAGGTTTGGTATTTATACTTTGTGAACGGCTATGTATGGCTAATATCAACACATTATAAGTTTTGTTTTGCCTAAAAAAAACATGCCGTTGGAAATTAAACCTTTAGAGATAACAGTTCCTAAAGTATTTAACTTATATTCTATATATATTATGTAGTTGCAAGTAAATAAAAATAGCTCAAGCTAAGTCACCACCTAA
>NZ_JJNY01000164.1:0-218 GCF_000690035.1 Pseudoalteromonas sp. S3431 | reverse complement strand
TAGCAAACTCGATGCCCGAGTGGTGGAATTGGTAGACACAAGGGATTTAAAATCCCTCGACTAACAAGTCGTGCCGGTTCAAGTCCGGCCTCGGGCACCACTTTAGCTCAGTTGGTAGAGCGCGACCTTGCCAAGGTCGAGGTCACGAGTTCGAGCCTCGTGTACCGCTCCATATTAGTTTTATCCACTTGCTTTAAATAGCAAACTCGATGCCCGAG
>NZ_JJNY01000163.1:0-230 GCF_000690035.1 Pseudoalteromonas sp. S3431 | reverse complement strand
AATTTTAAAGATTGAGAACTTTTATAAAGCACTTAAAATAAAAAAACCTTGCATGAGCAAGGCTTTTCAATAAATGGTGCCTCGACGCGGAATCGAACCACGGACACGAGGATTTTCAATCCTCTGCTCTACCGACTGAGCTATCGAGGCACATAAACTGTGCTAGTTAACTAAATTTTCTAAGTTAACTTTTTACTAAACTAGTTTAGTAAATAAATGGTGCCGACTAA
>NZ_JJNY01000162.1:0-252 GCF_000690035.1 Pseudoalteromonas sp. S3431 | reverse complement strand
CTTATCTCGTGCTAAAGAAGAGCTTGCTCTTTAATAATAACTTTATAGTCATTGATGGGCTGTTACGTTTTCGAGAATAACAAAACCCCACGTTAGGTATTACTTAATGTGGGGTTTTGCATTTAAAACACATTCGTTTACAAAAACCACCTACTATGCAAACCTTATAACTTTAGGTACATATAGCCTGAATTAGAAAGTAACAGCTCCTTCTCGTTGTGCTTAATTAATCTGAACTCTGGATAATAAATC
>NZ_JJNY01000161.1:0-332 GCF_000690035.1 Pseudoalteromonas sp. S3431 | reverse complement strand
GTGGGAGTCATACCAACGCCCCAATAAGAGGCTAAAAATAGTGGGCTAAAATGGAGCGGAGCGAACAGCCCGCTGTTTTTAGTCCTTTTAATTGCCTTGTTAGCTGTGTGAGATAAACGTTTGCGGTTTACCGCTGTAACTAACTAATAAAACAATACATTAATTTAAATACACTTTACTTAAAAGTTTACGCTAAGAAAACAGCATTAAACATTTAACGTTAAGTAAAATATAATTAGGGATAGGTAAAGTGAAATGTAAAACCCTTTTACTAAAAACCAATCCCTGATTTATACAAACTGAATAAGACTGCTAACGAGCCTGTAGATTAA
>NZ_JJNY01000160.1:0-1142 GCF_000690035.1 Pseudoalteromonas sp. S3431 | reverse complement strand
ATGGCAAAAGAAAAGTTTGAACGCGTAAAACCGCACGTAAACGTTGGTACAATCGGCCACGTTGACCACGGTAAAACTACACTAACTGCAGCAATCACTAACGTACTTGCAAAAGTATACGGCGGTGTTGCTAAAGATTTCGCATCAATCGACAACGCTCCTGAAGAGCGCGAACGTGGTATCACTATTTCAACGTCTCACGTTGAATACGATACTCCTTCACGTCACTACGCACACGTAGATTGTCCTGGTCACGCCGATTATGTTAAAAACATGATCACTGGTGCTGCTCAAATGGACGGCGCGATCTTAGTAGTTGCTGCGACAGATGGCCCTATGCCACAAACACGTGAGCACATCCTTCTTTCTCGTCAAGTTGGCGTTCCTTACATCATCGTGTTCATGAACAAATGTGACATGGTAGATGACGAAGAGCTACTTGAACTAGTAGAAATGGAAGTTCGTGAACTTCTTTCAGAATACGATTTCCCAGGTGATGACTTACCTCTAATCGCTGGTTCTGCGCTTAAAGCGTTAGAAGGCGAGAAAGAGTGGGAAGATAAGATTGTTGAGCTTGCAAACGCACTTGATTCTTACATCCCAGAGCCAGAGCGTGACATCGATAAGCCATTCATCATGCCTATCGAAGACGTTTTCTCAATCCAGGGTCGTGGTACTGTTGTAACTGGTCGTGTTGAAGCTGGTATCATCCGCATCAATGACGAAGTAGAAATTGTTGGTATCAATGATACAACTCGTTCTACTTGTACTGGTGTTGAAATGTTCCGTAAGCTTCTTGACGAAGGTCGTGCTGGCGAAAACATCGGCGCACTTCTACGTGGTACTAAACGTGAAGACGTTGAACGTGGTCAAGTACTAGCTAAGCCTGGTTCAATCAACCCACATACTACATTCACTTCAGAAGTATACGTACTTTCTAAAGATGAAGGTGGTCGTCATACTCCATTCTTCAAAGGTTACCGTCCACAGTTCTACTTCCGTACAACTGACGTAACTGGTGACGTACAGTTACCAGATGGCGTAGAAATGGTAATGCCTGGTGATAACATCAAGATGACAGTAACTCTAATCGCACCAATCGCGATGGATGAAGGTCTTCGTTTTGCTATCCGTGAAGGTGG
>NZ_JJNY01000159.1:0-290 GCF_000690035.1 Pseudoalteromonas sp. S3431 | reverse complement strand
ATGTTGGCAATAACACGATTTGATGACGAAATTAAAACACTTTATAAGCAACATACAGATCGCGCTATTTTTGATAGTTTACCTGGGGCGGGGCCACAATTAGCACCTCGATTATTAGCCGCTATGGGGTCAAATCGTGACCGCTATAAGTGCGCCGCTGACATACAAAAATACGCAGGCATTGCTCCAGTAACCGAACGCAGTGGCAAAAAGGAATGGATACACTGGCGATACTCATGCACTAAATTTTTAAGGCAAACATTTGTGGAATGGGCTGGATTATCTGTGCG
>NZ_JJNY01000158.1:0-1017 GCF_000690035.1 Pseudoalteromonas sp. S3431 | reverse complement strand
CTTCGTTTGTTGACTGATTCGTTATGTTTGTGATCGTTGGTGAATCGTTCACACATGCAACATTAAAAGTAAGCTTAACAGGATAACGAGTCACATTTTGGCTTACAGTTTGATAATTAGCTGAATAGGTTCTATAGGATGCGTATTGTATTCGAGGCTTTTCTACATCATCTTTTGTTGCAAAGGCAAAAAAGCTTTGGAGAATATTTAAAATAGGACTTGTTGAGTACTCAACAAGCTCATCGGATTCTAGAGATATAGACCTAATTGGGTTATTGCCAGAATCTATCAATGAGACATTTATCGTTGTTGTATCTACACCACAAAAATTAGCCTTTGGTTTATAAACAAATGAATCTGTATTAAAACTTAAAGTCCCGTTTTTTGGTTTTATAATGGCGGCTCCAAAAAAGGCTTCCCGTGCGCCTATAACACGCCAAACCTCCCAAATTCTAACTGTTTTACTTCCATCTTCAGTTAAATTAAATTTATCAGTAACAGCCGAAGCCATTGAAGATAAAACTAATAGAAAAAAGCACAATGTAAATTTCACAAAACAATCCTTGTTGGTTGTTATTATTTTATTTAAATATTTACATGTTTGTTACCTGGGAACAACATCAAATAATCGAACAAATAAAAACCTACCAAAGAAGAACAAAAAACAGTGACTTAAAAACTAAGCTTATTAAAAATATACAAAGTAAATTCAAATAGATTTATAGCAAAACTAAAAGTGGGAGCTGAAATATTAATTTCAACCTTCTAGAACCTACTGGCCTTTCATGATTAAAACTTGTTCTATCTAATTATCGCAGGAAGTTTGCAACCTAGTGGGCTAAGTAAAAGTAAACCGTCTCTAGGGCAAACCCAAAGGGCTGAGCATGTTTGGCATTTATGGGGAGTAAAAATATATATTAGCTATCCAATGCTAATAATTTTTCTAACTACTCGAATAATTACAAATCAAGTAGCTATAAAAAGTAAGGTCACTACTTAATCTTCGTAATACCAATC
>NZ_JJNY01000157.1:0-1888 GCF_000690035.1 Pseudoalteromonas sp. S3431 | reverse complement strand
AGCCCACTAGGTTACAAACCTCGCGCCGCGATTTAATCGCCCCTAGATTGAACAAATTTCAATCCACAAAGATCAATACGCCCTAGTTAAAGTCTGATCTGTAATTATGCTTCAATGTTCTAACTTTATTTAAAGCAATAAAAAAGGGCCTATTGGCCCTTGAGTAACACTATCTAGTTAGGAATTAAAACTGGTTCATGGTGTTGTCTTCACCACCGGCTTTTAGCGCATTATCACCAGAGAAGTATTCTTTGTGCGTATCGCCCATGTTAGACCCTGCTAAATCTTGGTGCTTAACCGATGCTTGCTCACGGCGAATTTCTTGGCGTTGTACGTCACGTACATAAGCCAGCATACCCATATCGCCAAAGTAACCTTCTGATAAAATATCAGTGCTTAGCGCAGCTGTATGGTATGTCGGCAAGGTTATTAAGTGATGGAAAATACCGGCTTCACGTGCGCCATCGCGCTGGAAGTTTTGCACTAGTAAATCGGCTGCTTGCGCAAGCTCTGTTGCATCCATTTCTGGTGCCATAAGGCCTTTATTATCGCCAAGACTTGGGTAAGCACTAAGGTCACGGCCTGCCTCTTCCCACTCTTGATACACTTGCTCACGAAACTTAAGCGTCCAGTTAAACGAAGGCGAGTTGTTGTATACCAGTTTTGCATTTGGCACGTGTTCTTTTACACGATTTACCAGTTCTGCAATTTGTTTAACATGTGGTTTTTCTGTTTCAATCCACAGTAAATCAGCGCCCGACTGCAAGCTAGTAATACAATCTAGTACTACACGATCTTTTTCCGTGCCTTCACGGAATTGGAATAAACCGTTATCTAGACGAGTTGGTTTACATAACTGGCCATTAATTTTCATTGCCGTGTCGCCTTCATTTAAGTCATCAACACCGTTAATTGGCGTGGTTTCTAAAAATGCATTGTATTGGCTTGCTAAGTCACCTGGCGTTTGCGAAACAGGTACCTTTTGCGTAAGGCTGGCACCCAATGAATCTGTACGTGCCACAATAATACCGTTATCAATACCTAGCTCTAAAAAGGCGTAACGTACTGCGTTAATTTTTGCTAAAAAGTCTTCGTGTGGAACGGTCACTTTACCCGCTTGGTGACCACATTGTTTAGCGTCAGATACTTGGTTTTCTATTTGAATGGCACACGCACCGGCTTCAATCATTTTTTTAGCCAGTAAGTAAGTTGCTTCTTCGTTACCAAAACCTGCGTCAATATCAGCAATAATTGGCACAACATGGGTTTCAAAGTTGTCTATTTTATCAATAACAGCTTGAACATCGCCTCCGTTCGCTTTTGCTTCATCTAGGTCGTTAAACAAGTGATCGAGTTCACGTGCATCTGCTTGCTTTAAAAATGTGTAAATTTCTTCAATTAATGCAGGTACCGATGTTTTTTCGTGCATGCTTTGATCTGGCAGCGGACCAAATGCAGAGCGAAGCGCTGCAACCATCCAGCCACTTAAGTATACATAGCTGCGTTTAGTTGTTTTTTGATGGCGCTTAATAGCCATCATCATTTGTTGTGCTGTAAAACCATGCCAACAGCCTAAAGATTGTGTGTACTGGCTTGTATCTGCGTCATATGCTGCCATATCTTCACGCATTACGTCTGCTGTGTATTGTGCAATTTCAATCCCAGTACGGAAACGGTTTTGCAAGCGCATGCGGCTTGCATATTCAGGGTTGATTGCGTGCCATGCGCTACCTTGAGATTGGCAAAGAGTTGAGAGTGTGTCTGTTTCGCGTTGATATGTTGTCATAATAAAATCCTTCGAACGGGTGTGTAATACCAACCTGCATAAATCTTTGATCAATTTAACGAATTAAATTGCACTATAACGTCGTTAAAAATTTTTTATTTA
>NZ_JJNY01000156.1:0-315 GCF_000690035.1 Pseudoalteromonas sp. S3431 | reverse complement strand
ATATAAGCAGATTGGTATAACTCCCTGCAATTTTGAATTTTTATTTAAATACATAAGCTTAGCAACGCACATTAGACTAAAGTCTATAGTTTAATTTTTTTCACTCATTGGTTTCGTTTTTATCGTTTGTCGAGAATAAGGTTAAATACTAAAGTTACATTATCAGCTCGAAACAATTTAATTTAACTGTTTCATAAAAAGTAATAAATGCAATTTTTTGGGTTTTAGTTTCTCAAATGTTGCAGTGAAAAGAATCTTATATTGTGTGTGTAAGATGTTGTCAGTGTGAAAAGCAGTTCAAGTTAGGTGGTGACT
>NZ_JJNY01000155.1:0-2136 GCF_000690035.1 Pseudoalteromonas sp. S3431 | reverse complement strand
TAAGTAAAAACCGAGCAACAAAGAGTTAATTGTCCCTAGAAAGAACCCTTTAGCCTGAACTCTACTTGAGATAGATTTATCCAGAGTTCAGGTTATTTAATCGGCCACGTCTATGCAATGCCGTTACTGTGCATAAATAGGCAATGAGATAACATGAATGCCAAACACATGTTGTAATAAATTTTTCTAGTTTTTGCACTAGTTATTATTTTTTTAAGTAACGTTTTGCTTTGTTCTCTTTTACGCTTTCCAGGTCGACTAAAACCAAGCCGTCTATACAATTGTTAAAGTCGGGATCAATACTAAAACTTAAAAACTGTACGCCACCGGGCATACAGAGCTCAGTGTATTGTTTAAATAACGTGGGGACTTGCGCTCCCATATTGGCTAGTACGTGCTTAAGCTCTACAAAATCTTCTTTCACATTGTTGCCACTGAACACTGTTTGGCATTGTGTGAGTTGTTGATCGCTTAGTCTAAATTCATTGTTAGGCATTGCTAGTTGCACATTGTTTTTGTAGTAATGTTGATAATAATAAACAAGCATGGCTTTTGCCTGCTCTGGTAGGGTATTAGGTACGGTTACAGCGCCAAATAAGTAACGGTATTGTGGGTAGTTTTTAATAAAGGCGCCGATACCATACCAAAGATAGTCTAAGCTTTTACGTCCCCAATACTTTGGTTGTACAAAGCTGCGACCAAGCTCAATACCTTGGTGTAAGTAGGGGGTCATGGCCTCTGTATAGGAAAATAAGCTATCAGTGTAGAGCCCTTTTCGTCCGTGTTTTTTTATTATATCTTGCGCACAAGCTAATCGGTATGCACCAACGAGTTCTAATTGAGTAGGATCCCATAATACAAGATGTTGATAATCCATATCATATTTATCTATATCTCGACGCTTACCGCTGCCTTCTCCCACTGCTCTAAATGCAATTTCCCTTAATCGACCTAGCTCTCTAAACACCGCAGAGCTACCGGTATATTGATAAAGGTGAATATGCATATCGTCGATTGTTTTACCCAGCAACTGGCATTGATCAATCGCTTTTTTTAGCTCTTTTCTGCATTCAGGTATAGCAAGAGGCATTTGTGTTTTTAGTGGTAACGGCTTTTTAGACGTTAGCCTATAAAGCTGCTTACGAATAAGGTTTACAACTTCTTTATCTTTTAGATTTTCTATCAAATAAGACTCAGGCGGAATTGAAGCTCCAATTTCAAACTCCAATGACTTTTGACGTTGCTTAAACATTTCTTTGACCAGTAGCAAACTCGCTAGAGGCTTATAAATCATTGATGTGCCATAAAATAAAGGGCTGTTTTTAGCTTTTATAAAAACAGGTAAAATGGGGCAGTTGGCTTTTTTTGCCATACGTAAAAAACCGCTATTCCACTTGCAATCTTTTATGCCTGTGGGGCTCAAACGAGAGACTTCACCGGCAGGGAATATAAGCAGTGCACCTTCGTTTTTTAAGTGTTGGTGGATATTATTGAGTTCTTGTTTTTTACTTGTTCCAGATAAGTTATCAACGGGTAGTAACAGTTCATGCATGGGGGTAACCGACATCAGCATACGGTTAGCTACAACCTTTAAATCTTGTCTAACAGTTGAGAGTACTTTAATAAGTGCAAGTGCATCCAAAGAGCCGATAGGGTGGTTTGCAACAATAACCAGCTTACCTTCATTGGGGATATGTTCAATTTGTTTAGGTTTGTAGCGTGTATCAAAATCAAGCTCATCTAATACCTGTTCAACAAACTCTAAACCTTGCAAGTGAGGGTAAGCATCACCAAAGGCAACAAACTCCTGTTCATGTAACAGATACCCCAGCCCTTTTTTTACAAGGCCTTTTACTTTTGGTGATTTTTCTAATTGTGGTAAATTTGCTGCAATCACTTTATCAATACTAATCATATAAACCTCTTTCACGCATTGGCATGTTTACCATTTACTTAGAATAAAAAAAGGGTGTGACAGTTACTTTGCAGTTGTGTGACTTTTTAAAGTGCGAATTGAGCCAAGGCATGTTTTATCTTTTGAGGTTAAACATCCGCAGCCCGTAGGACTCTGCCTAGGGGCAATTTACTCTTGTTGCTCGGTTTTTATACCAATCAGCTTATATATGGGGTCTATTT
>NZ_JJNY01000154.1:0-966 GCF_000690035.1 Pseudoalteromonas sp. S3431 | reverse complement strand
TACACCGTAAGTTATGTATTTGGCTTTGACCCGCTGCAACAGTATTTAATTGAAGTTGAAAAAGGTAAGTACCAAGTATTTCCTTTTGCATGGGATAGTCGCGCCAAAGCACTTGGCGGGCAGCGTTGGTATGCCAACTACGCTAACGAAGATGTAAAACCCAACGACCGCCTCCATTGGTTGCAACCACTGCAAAACTGGAACGGGATGTGCGCCGATTGCCATTCGGATAATTTAAAGCGTAATTACAATACTGAAAAAGAAAGCTTTGATACGCACTTTTCAAATATAAATGTGGGCTGTAAATCTTGCCACAATAATATAACGGACGAACATAAAACTAAAAAAATCATAAAGGCAGCTCAAACAAGCCCAACCAATATGTCGCAGTGGAAAATTATCGGTGATGATAAAATTGCTACTTGGCAAGGTGAGCCCCGCGATAACAGCTTTATGCAAGGCTGTTATGCGTGCCACTCGCTTAGAAGCCCGCTTACTGATGGTTTTGATAACAACCAAGCGTTTTTGGACCAATTTAGTCCTTCATTTTTAGAACCTAATTTGTATCACGCCGATGGCCAAATTAAAGAAGAAGTGTATGTATTTGGCTCTTTTGCACAAAGTAAAATGTACAAAGCCGGTGTTAACTGCGTTGACTGCCACGATAAACACACTATGAAAGTTAAAACAAAAACGAATGGATTGTGTTTACAATGCCATAGTGCCAGTGAATACAACAAGCCCGAGCATCATCATCATAAAGAACAATCAACCGGTGCGCAATGTGTTAATTGCCATATGCCTACAACTAGGTACATGGGCGTTGATGACAGGCGCGACCATAGCTTTAAAATTCCTCGCCCTGATATATCAATAAAATACGATACACCCAATGCGTGTGTGCAATGCCACGACGGTCAAACAAACGAATGGGCAGCAAGCACGCTTGAAAAATGGCATGGTAAA
>NZ_JJNY01000153.1:0-3257 GCF_000690035.1 Pseudoalteromonas sp. S3431 | reverse complement strand
ACTGACCACTTGATATCACCATGGAGATATTTACGCCTATCATCAAACAAAGCAATGGTTTAATTATTGACTTACGTTTTAGTATGGGTGGAAGTGACTTAGTGGCATTTTCTATTTTATCTTACTTAATAGATTCAGAATTAGCCTTGGGGGGGAAACAGTTTAAAACATCGACAGGTTACAGTGAACTTCAAAAAATTGTTGTCGCCCCATCAAAAATTAATAATTACACAGGAAGCATTGTTGTTCTAACTAGTCAAAAAACACCTAGTGCGGCTGAAGTATTTCTTTTAGGTTTACAAGCAAGAGGCAATGTTACTTTTATTGGTGAAAGAAGCAACGGAGCTTTTAGCGATGCGTTAACAAAGGCTTTGCCTAATGGTTGGGGGATAACATTATCAAATGAAAGGTATCTCAACTCTCATGGAGAAAATTACGAAAACATTGGATTGCCTGTAGATCATGAATTTGTATTTCTTAATGTGACCAATATTGAAACCGGAAAAGATGTGCAGCTTAATGAGGCAATTAAAGCTTTTAGATAGGTGCATTCGGCGTATAACGAGGCGTTACCAATGTCTGCTGTTAGCACTCTCCAGCGACTCGACAACATAAAATATTGATAATAATTGGCAAGGTATTTTACTGTGTCGGATGGCGTGGCTTCGCCACTTATCAGACCTACGTCAAAATGTAGGTTGGTTAAGCCGAAGGCGTCACCCAACAGAGTATCGATTCACGCCTTGAAGTACAGCAGCTAGCACTTTGCAGTCATAAATAAACTACCCAAACATCAACAAAAAAGGCGCTTCCTTTACGGTAAGCGCCCTTCTGTTGTCTCACTAATTACCTATTTCACGATTGTCATTTCGTCTAACAAGTTTTGTGCATTATCTACTTTATCCATTACCCATAGCATGTAGCGTGAATCAACGTGGATTGAGCGATTAAGCTCTGGGTTGTAATCCCAGTCACCAATAATACTTTCGTAAACACCGTCAAACAGTAAGCCTACAAGCTCTGCTTTACCGTTAAGTGTTGGCGAACCTGAATTACCACCGGTAGTGTCTACATTTGATAAAAAGTTAACGGGTACCGTATTCATGCCACCGGTGTAATCACCATAAAGCTTGGCTTTAATTTGCTCTTGTAACTTTTTAGGTGCATTAAATGGGTCTACATCGGTGTTTTTAGCAAGTAATCCTTCAAGCGATGTAAAGGGTGTTGCTACCAAGCCATCTTGAGGTGAGTAGCCGCCTACGGTGCCATAGGTTACTCGTAGTGTGCTGTTGGCATCGGCGTATACAGGTTTGTTTTTAGCTTTGTTAAACGCAATGATTGCGCTCATTAGCTCTGGGCGAGCTGCTTGTAATTTACCTGCAAGTGCTTTTGATTTATCTTCCTGTGCTTTCATTACTTTAAAGATTGCTTTAGCGTACTGCACAAATGGGTCTTGGCTTTGATTTAGTTGGCTAAACGATTGCTCAAATAATGAATTGCGAACAGTGGCATTATCGAGTCTTGACTGTTCATACATGCTATCAAGTAACGCGCTTTGGGTTGCTTTATCAAACCCATTTTGTACTTTAAATACGTTATCAACCTCGCTAAAGCGCTCTTCTTTTGGAAGTGCTGCATACAGCTCTAAAAAGTGCAGTAAAATAGCTTTATCTACTTTGCTATCATAACGGCGCGTCATGCGCTCAAGCCCTGCTTTAATGCGAGGTAAGTCACGTTCTTGATAACCAGATTCACGTTCGCTATTTGGCTTTTGTTTTTCGTAAGCTAGGCGGTATAAACGTCGTGCTGTACTGATCATCTGTGAGCGATGTACATAACCTAACATACGGTCGCGTTCACTGTGCTCTTGTGATTGCGCAATTAGCTCAGATAGCTCACCTAATATGCTTCCGTATTGTTCTTTACGCTCACCATCACTATTGATCCATTGTGTTAACTCTTGCTCAAACTGTTTTTTGCGCTCAAGCATAGTGCCTTTTTTGAAGCTTTCGATCATCGAACCAAAATTTTTAATATAGTTGTTATAACCTGCAATGGTGCTTTCGTAAGCAATACGCGCTTTACTGCCGTCTTCTGAGTTTTCTTCAATAAGCGACACGTATTTTGAGTTATGAACGCGTGCTTTAGGGTAGCTGTCGTTAAATACGTTATCTACCTCTGTTGCAATGCGGTATCGGTTAGTACGCCCTGGGTAGCCTGTAACCATTACAAAGTCGCCTTCTTGCACGCCTTTGGCACTTACTTTTAGGTAAGAGTCAGGTACGTAAGGTACGTTATCTTCACTGTACTCTGCAGGTTTTCCATCTTTGCCTACATAAGCGCGGTAAAAACCAAAGTCGCCTGTGTGGCGCGGCCACATCCAGTTATCTATATCGCCACCGTATTTACCTACGCCCATAGCTGGTGCGTAAGATAAACGTACGTCTTTAATTTCAAGTGACTTAATTAGGTAAAACTCTAAACCACCATGAAACGAATACACGTTACAACGATAGCTTTCGTCCGCTTCACACTGGGCTACTAGGGCTTTTTCGTTTTTTACTATTGCGTCGTAGCGTGCTTTAGCGCTTAGTTTTTCGATACCTTTATTAACTTTGCCAGTCACATTAGTAACTGTTTCTGTGACGTATACACGTGACCCTGGGGCTGCTGGTAAATCCTCAGCAGGACTTTTAGCTAAAAAGCCATTTTCTAAAATATTGTTCTCAGGCGTTGAATTGTACTGAACAGAGCCATAAACACAGTGATGATTTGTAACCACTAAGCCTTTTGGCGATACAAACGATGCTGTACAACCGCCCAGGCTAATTACTGCATTCATTGGGAATTCGGTCAATTTAGAAATAGATTCAACATCAATTTCAAGCCCTTTGGCTTTTAAAATTGATTCTAACTCTGGAAGTTGGTGTGGTTGCCACATGCCTTCGTCGGCTATGGCACTACTTGAAAGTGATAAAGAAAATGTGGCTGCTAATGTAGCTACAAGAGGTTTTAAACGCATTATAGAATCCTTTTTATTGTTTGTTCGATAGTAACCGATTTACTTATTAAATAATTGAGCCATTACTAAGATGGATAAATGACAAAGTAAAGGGAGCACACACTCCCTTACTTTAAATTAATGTATTTAAACTAGATTTAATACCAATCTGCTTATATATGAAGTCTATTTAACGTTAAGAAAATCACGCTAGAACTAGGCAAAAATTTTTGTATCTAGTTGTTCTAAATAAAAA
>NZ_JJNY01000152.1:0-533 GCF_000690035.1 Pseudoalteromonas sp. S3431 | reverse complement strand
AAGCTCAACGTCTACAGCAAATTTAAAATTATATATTTATTTTGTAGACGCACAGCTTGCAGGCGTGATGTGTTTTAGCTCAACGGCAAAAATATAGAAGCTGCGCTTCTCACGAGGCAAGCTCAACGTCTACAGCAAATTTAAAATTATATATTTATGTTGTAGACGCACAGCTTGCTGGCGTGATGTGTTTTGGCTCAAGAGTAAAAATATATAAGCTGCGCTTCTCACGTGAGCAAGCTCAACGTCTACAGCAAATTTAAAATTATACATTTATGTTGTAGACGCACAGCTTGCTGGCGTGATGTGTTTTAGCTCAAGGGCAAAAATATAGAAGCTGCGCTTCTCACGTGAGCAAGCTCAACGCCTACAGCAAATTTAAAATTATATATTTATTTTGTAGACGCACAGCTTGCTGGCGTGATGTGTTTTAGCTCAAGGGCAAAAATATAGAAGCTCCGCTTCTCACGTGAGCAAGCTCAACGTCTACAGCAAATTTTAAATTATACATTTATGTTGTAGACGCACAGCTT
>NZ_JJNY01000151.1:0-334 GCF_000690035.1 Pseudoalteromonas sp. S3431 | reverse complement strand
TAGACGCACAGCTTGCTGGCGTGATGTGTTTTGGCTCAAGAGTAAAAATATATAAGCTGCGCTTCTCACGTGAGCAAGCTCAACGTCTACAGCAAATTTAAAATTATACATTTATGTTGTAGACGCACAGCTTGCTGGCGTGATGTGTTTTAGCTCAAGGGCAAAAATATAGAAGCTGCGCTTCTCACGTGAGCAAGCTCAACGTCTACAGCAAATTTAAAATTATATATTTATTTTGTAGACGCACAGCTTGCTGGCGTGATGTGTTTTAGCTCAAGGGCAAAAATATAGAAGCTCCGCTTCTCACGTGAGCAAGCTCAACGTCTACAGCAAA
>NZ_JJNY01000150.1:0-434 GCF_000690035.1 Pseudoalteromonas sp. S3431 | reverse complement strand
TTCTTAACGTTAAATAGATCCTATATATAAGCGGATTGGTATTACTTTATGCTATCAGTACATGAGTGCGTGATCTTTGCTTTCAAGGCTGTTTGCTCTAGATATGTAAATTGCTTTACTGTTTTAAATTATCTAAAGCTCACGGTCTATTTTATGGGTTGACATCATAAGCCTATGACGATTAGCCCAATTCAAAGTGCACAATTAGTATTAGGTGCCACGCGTCACTAAGGGTTGTGTGGCTGGTTTATTTGAGACGTTATAAGATTGAGTTTAGAGATATTACATTATGCATATCAAGATAATATAAATCATAGAAAACATAAAAATAGTAAATCAGGTTCTCGCTGGATATTTTTTATATATTAGAAGGTGTATTAAATGGTTTTTAAGCGGAGTACTTAATATAAAGATGGTGCCCGAGGCCGGACTTG
>NZ_JJNY01000149.1:0-2163 GCF_000690035.1 Pseudoalteromonas sp. S3431 | reverse complement strand
ACGACGTTATAGTGCAATTTAATTTGTTAAATTGCTTAAAGATTTATGCAGGTTGGTATAATTATCGAATTGGTTAGTAATACATGTTCATTGGAAGTTAAAAATCACGGGTAATAGTAAGTCTAGAGTTATGGTGAGAACTCCAAATAGGCAATCAATAAAGCACTTATGCAGAATTATTGGCATTGAACACCTATTTTTTGTAGGTTGTCTTATCTAAGCTAATAATTAGATAATATCTATATAGTACATATCGTCCGTAGCTGCTTTTCATTTATAGAGGGTAGAGTGACTTAATGTAAGTGCTTTTTATTTTAGAACTAAAAAAGCGAGCCGTAGCTCGCTGGTTGTTGTTTATTTCCAGGCCTCAGGATCGACCTCTTTAGCAAGTTTAGGATGCTTACTTTTGTCAAAGGTGGGTATTAAGCCCTTGTTGTGTTGTTCGTTATAGTCTTTTGAAAGCCATACAACAACACCTGAAAGCATAAATAGCGCTATAACGTTGACAATGGCCATTAAGCCCATTGATATATCTGCCAGCGTCCAAATTAAACCAAGCTCACCAACAGCACCAAACATCACCATACCTAAAACCACCAGTCTAAAGATAAACATACCTTTATTAGAGTTGTGCTCTAAAAACATTAAATTTGTTTCAGCGTAAGAGTAATTAGCCACAATAGAAGTAAAAGCAAAAAACAATATAGCAATAGCAATAAAGTAAGTACCCCAGTCGCCGACGTGTTCTTGTAATGCTGCTTGTGTAAGTTCAATCCCCATAACACCAGATTCAGGTACTAATTGCTGCGATAGTAAAATAAGAGAAGCAGTCGCTGTACAAATAACAATAGTATCGATAAATACACCTAACATTTGCACATAACCTTGTGATGCAGGATGAGGAGGGTAAGGCGTCGCAGTAGCTGCGGCGTTAGCTGCACTACCCATACCGGCTTCGTTTGAGAATAAGCCACGCTTTATACCTTGGATCATCGCTTGTGTGACACCGTATCCAATAGCACCAGCACCAGCTTGTTCAATACCAAAAGCACTTTTTATAATAAGCACTAGCACATCTGGTAGTGCAGTAAAGTTAGTGGCGCATACATAAAGAGCAACCAGCAGGTAAGCTAATGCCATAAATGGCACAACCATTTCAGCAAAACGTGAAATGGTTTTTAGGCCACCAAAAATAATGATGCCAGAACCAATAACCAACAAAATGCCTACTATATACTTAGGTACATCAAACGCGACTTCAAATGCTGCAGCAATAGAGTTCGATTGTACGGCGTTAAATACTAAACCAAAGGCTAAAATTAAACATAACGAGAATAAAACGCCCATCCAGCGTTTACCTAAACCATTTTGCATATAATAAGCAGGGCCACCTCTAAAATTGCCTTCGGCGTCTTTTGTTTTATAAGCTTGTGCTAAGGTACTCTCGGCAAAGCTTGTAGCCATACCAATTAAGGCTATAGTCCACATCCAAAAAATAGCACCTGGGCCACCCAAATATAAAGCAACAGCAACGCCAGCCATGTTACCCGTGCCAACACGTGCAGCTAATGAAGTACAAAAAGCCTGAAAAGATGAAATTTCGTTGTCGGCACATTTACGAGAGCCAAACATAACTTTGAACATATGTGGAAATTGCACAAATTGAATAAAGCCTAGTCGAAAAGTAAAGAAGAGGCCCGCTGCTATTAATAAGTAGACGAGAACTTGCCCCCATAGAAGGGCACTTATACTATTTATTATGTCTGTCATGGATACTGCCTAAATACATGAGTTAAAAAAAGTGACCGCAACTTATCACATCAAGATAAAAGTGTTTAGTTTTAAAGTTCAAAAACAGAGTTATCAACAGGGTTTTGTGGGTAACTTGTGCTTATCATGTGCGCTTGCTTGGGGCTTAATTTTAATTACTATTTTATGTAAATAACGCTTGCGTAAAATGCGCCGCTCCCTATAATGCGACCCCACTGAGACGGGATATGGCGACGCACAGCGGACGAAGCATAGCGAGGCACGAACTACTCATAGAGTTAAATAAAACTTCGGTTTTAAATTATCGAAAGAAATTTTAAAACTAAGTATTGACTCGGAAAATAAAGGGTGTATTATTCGCATCCCTTGAGGCGCTAAAGCGACTCAAAACGT
>NZ_JJNY01000148.1:0-1105 GCF_000690035.1 Pseudoalteromonas sp. S3431 | reverse complement strand
TGCAAGTGCACCACTGACCATAACCCACCAATAAATATGACATTCTGAAGTATTTGCTAATGTAGTAAGTGCGACCAAACTCATTATCGAGGGAATTCAGAATGTCTTATGAACATCTTAACAGTTTCGAACGAAAAGCTATCTACTATCGATTCAACAGTGGCGAAAGCTGCCGATCCATTGGTAAACTATTAAATCGACACCATACAACTATCATGCGTGAAGTTAAGCGAAATAAGCCACCCTACTATGATTATTTCGATGAGGCAGCGCACGAAAAAGCGATGGCAAGAAGGAAGGTCTCTAGGCATGCAAGAAAAAGAAACAATAAGGCACTGTACGAGCTTGTGCTGAGTAAGATAGCAATGGGATGGTCTCCAGATGCTATAGCAGGTCGGCTTAAGAAGGATAACCCGTCAGATGAATTAATGCATGTCAGTCATGAAACAATCTATCAATGGGTGATTAAGGATTTTAAAGCAGGTGGAGAGCTATACAAAGACTTAGCTAAGAGGCATAAAAAAAGACGTAAACAACGTAAATATGGCGATTTACGTGGGCAAATTAAGAATAGAGTAAGTATTAGCGAACGACCAAAAATAGTCGAAGACAGAAGCCGAATAGGTGACTGGGAAGGTGATTTAATTGAAGGCAAAAAGGGCTCTGGTTTTTTTGTAACCCATGTTGACCGTAGCTCTCGATATTTAATTGCGCAAAAAATAGAGACTAAGCAAGCTGAGTCATTCAATACGGCTACAGTAGAGATGTTTAAAGAGATTCCAGAGCATAAACAGTTAACTCTGACCTTGGATAATGGAAAAGAATTTTCGAAATTTAAAGCTTTGGAAGAAGAACTAGATTTTATTATTTACTTTGCTGATCCTTATTGTTCGTGGCAACGAGGAACAAATGAACATACAAACGGTCTGATCAGGCGTTATTTCCCAAAGAAAACTGATTTTTCAACTATAACTAATGAACAACTCCAAGAGGTTGTAATGAAAATTAATACTCGCCCAAGGAAAATACTAAATTATCAGACAGCTGAAGAAGTCTTTATTAATTAGTGATTTAAGGTTTGGTGCACTTGGAACCTGAATTCGGG
>NZ_JJNY01000147.1:0-1342 GCF_000690035.1 Pseudoalteromonas sp. S3431 | reverse complement strand
TGGAACGGAGTAACTATAAGAGCCTAAAATCCGACAGCTTTTACTGTCGCATTTTTTGCAATAAACAAAAGGCGCAAAATTTGCACCAGCAATCTGCTGTTTAGGCTGGCGTTAAATGGAATCTGTATGATACAAGCTGCAATTTTTGATATGGATGGAACGTTAATCGATTCGGAGCCGATGTGGAAAAAAGCGGAAAAGGAAATTTTTTCATCTTTAGGCGTAAAAGTAACTAATGAACTTTCATCTCAAACTGTTTGGATGACTACTCGTGAAGTAACGGAGTTTTGGTATAATCATTTTCCTTGGTTAGGTAAAAGCTTAGATGAAGTCGAAAATGAAGTTATTGATCGTGTAGCAGAATTAATTATTGATGAGGGTGTTGCTTTGGAAGGAGTACATAAAGTTTTAGACTTTTTTCAAGAAAAGAATTTTAAAATCGGTTTATCAACTAATGCTCCTTCAAAACTAATTCCTATTGTTTTAAAAAAACTTAATATTTCTCATTACTTTCATGCTACTTCTTCTTCGGAACATGAAATAAAAGGAAAACCTGATCCAGCCGTATATTTATCTACGGCTAAAAAATTGAATGTTGAACCCTCAAAATGCATTGCATTTGAAGATAGTGTTTCGGGCATCCTTTCTGCGAATCAAGCAAAGATGAAAACTGTTGTAGTTCCACCTGAACTTGAGTTTACAGATGAAAAATATGAATTATCTTATATTAAGCTTAAGTGCTTATCTGACTTTTCCAACACACATTTAGAAAAAATAATTAATCATATGGAGTTAGGTGTCTAAAAAATTCCATTTAACAAGATAATTGGACTCCCCATACTACTCAGCTAAGCTGACAATGGCATGTCTTTAAACTTTAGGGAGTCTTGTAATATGAAGAGTATTATTGGTGTTGATTTAGCAGTAAAAGTTATTCAAGTTTGTGTTTATACAAACAACAAGGTGCAATCTAATACAGAAATGACACCGGAACAATTTAGTGCTTATCTATCAACATCAATCCCTTCAAAAGTAGTGTTTGAGTCATGTGCTGGGGCTAATTATTGGTCTCAATTAGCAAGTTCTTATGGTCATAATGCACGCTTAATCTCACCTAGATTAGTTAAAGTCGTTAGACAAAATCAAAAAACAGATAAAAATGATGCCTTAGCCATCGTTCAGGCTTCTTTATTACCTGATATTAACTTCGTTGCTCCTAAAACTAGCCAACAGCAACAAGTACAATCAATGCTGAAGTAACATAAATTGTGGACACCCATCTATTGAATTAATTTAACAAACGCTCAAAAATAAACCAAAACCCGAATTCAGGTTCCAAGTG
>NZ_JJNY01000146.1:0-4392 GCF_000690035.1 Pseudoalteromonas sp. S3431 | reverse complement strand
AAAAATTTTTAACGACGTTATAGTGAAATTTAATTCGTTAAATTGTTCAAAGATTTATGCAGGTTAGTATAAAGTAGTAAATTACTAACAAAATCAAGTGCGGGCAATGTTTACTACTAAGTAAATTGTTAGCATTTGTAAATGTATTTAGATTTTACTGAGCATAGGGTAAGTAAACAAAAAGAAGTGGCAAACGTTCACCAACCAATGGCATAAAATAGCCCACTCTAAGCGCTGCGTTCTATAAAAAATATAGCCGTATCCTAAGCCTGCTATAAACGAGACCAGCACATAGTTAATGCCTCCTGCAAAATGTGCCAAAGCAAAAATACCAGCCGTAATTAAAGGAGCAAGTAACGCTAAACGGGTTGGTGTAATAATTTGGCTAAGCTTAGTTTGTAGTAAACCTCGAAATAAAGCTTCCTCGGCAACACAGGTAAATAAAAGATTAATAGCAATAAAGGCTAACCAAAAGTCGGGCACTTTTGGGTTAAAGCTTACAAGTCCAAGCATTAAAGCCGCTATGAGCGTAGCTAAAACAGTAGCAATAACTATTAAAATGGGTTGTTTAACGTTTAATTGACCCGCTTTATTAGAGTCTGCTTTTAAAGGCCTTTTATTTGAATCTAAGTTTGAAAAAAAGTAAGCACAAAGAAATAACCCAGCCATAGCTTTATCAAAATTAGCATAAAGGGTAAAAGTAATCGCATCGCTGGTAATACGCTCGTTTATAACAATAGGGAGGTTACTAAAACCAGGCACCCAATGAAGTGCTAATGCTAATGAGGTAATAACAAAAACAGTACCTAATATAGTGCGTATTATTGCCCGCTTTGTATTTAGCGCACAGTAGTATAAAACAACGTAAAGCCCAGTGCTCAGCAGAGCATATAAATTTATATAACCTTCAGCATAAGCACTTACAACACTTAAAGCTACTAAGTAGTGCCAAAGGGGTTGTCGTATTATAAGAATATTGCAGCGAGAAAAAACACATAATATTGACAATGCCAGAATATAAAAAGCCATTTATTTATCATTTTCTAGTGTTAAGTACTAAACAATAACGTGCAATTTTGTATTAATAAACCATTATATTTTCACTAATCGGTACTGTCATCGTTGGTGTGTGTTTATAGATTTAATGAACAGGCTTATCTTATTAAACAGACAGTAATGAGCGATAAGTAGCTAGGCAGTACTTACGTGTATGAAATTAAAATTTGATCTTGGTCAGCCTATAAAAAGCAACTTCCAAAGCAGTACTTGTTATTAGTAACACCGTCTTTTGTTATCAATTTAGTTGGTTGCCTAGGTTAATAAATGCTGTGAATACAGACAGTGATTGTTGTTTTGTCCAATATTACTGATCTCCACCATTTTGGTGTATTTTTGCACTGATTAAAAATAATTTTCATTTAACCAATTGTTTACATATGTTTATTTGATGGTTAAGATAAATGCATTGTAATATGGACATTTGTCGGTTTATAAAACGACAAATGTCGTAGACAAAATTGTTATGTTTCTAGGAGTATTTCGTGTCAGCCGATGAAGTTATGAATGAGCAACTGAATCAATCTATTCGTTTGATAGAGCAAGTTATGGAACAAGCTTATTTCACATCAAAAGAACGAGATATTAGGTATAGTGTTGGTGGCTTAGGTCGAACTATAGGTCTAATTAGAGAATTTCAGGAACAAATTTACCACCAATTTCCAGACTTAAAAACAGAAATTAAAATTAGTTTAGATCCGCCTTTGACAGCAGAGCAAGCAGAGGTTTGTTCGAAGTTATCTCCGGATGAATTAGATAAAATTGACGGATTTTTGTTATCGAACACTAGGTCTAAATTTCGGAAAGTAGCGCGTGTTATAGGCATATCAATGCAAAATGAACTTGATTCATTTAATTTGCCAGATCTTTTTTATGCGGAAAGAATAAAATCTTTGGTAAAGCGTGGAAAGTTAGATTCACAAGGAAATCTTGGTGCTATGAGGTTTAGTGAAGTTAAATTACCTGATATGTAAATCGAAACATAACAAGAAAATCAACAAGGACACGTAACAGTTGGCTACGTTTCGCTTCGCTACACAATTTTAGCCAACCATTACTTAGCCTGTTATTTTGGCGTTAAAGCGCTAGTCGTATACTGAGAAGTTGATGCACCCAAAGTTCTTATCATTATTTTTAGTTTTGTTTTCATTAAATATTGCTTATGCCGAAAGCGATACTCATATTGAAACCGAAATCCAAAATACTATCGACACTGAAGATATTGTAGGATTATCTTGGTCAACAATTTCAAAGGGGCATGTTGAGGTTGGTAGTGTTGGATATGCAAATATTTCAAAACTTGAACATATGATGCCTGCACAAAAAATGCATGTAGGCTCAGTTACCAAATCGGTTCTGGCAATGGGCGTTCTCCATTTAATATTTGAAGGAAGACTCTCATTAGATAGCAATATTGAAGCACTATTGCCAGGATTGAACTTCGACAATGTTTGGCATCATCGTTCACCTATCAAGGTCAAAAACTTACTCGATCATACTGCTGGATTAGACAATATCAGGATGTGGCAGTTACTAAGCACTAAACCTTTGCCAAATACGCCACTTGGAAAAGCTTTTGAATCAAGCAGACAAAACTTATTAAAGATTAGAACTGAACCAGGAACGCAATACTCATATTCCAATATGGGATATACATTACTTGCAATGGTTATAGAAGCTGTAACTAACCAGCGTTATGAAGAGTTCCTCGATGACAACCTTTTAGCCCCTTTAGAAATGTATGACAGTAGCTTTGAGTTTATCAGCCAACAAGGTCAGTACGCCGATCCTTTATTAGCGATGGGCTATCATGAAAATAATGTTACTCAAATTGCTGTGTCTAGCTATCTTAGACCTGCGGGACAATTCACAACTACCGCCCCTGACATGGCTAAGTTTATGAATTTTATTTTGAATGAAGGCAAAGTAAATGGTCAAAATTTTGTAAAACCTGAGCATATGAAAATGCTTACTAATCCTTTCAACACTAAAGCTCATATAGAAGGCCTGAATATTGGGCATGGGCTTGCGTTTGCTAATAGAGATCGGCATAACGTGCTTGGCATGTGTCATCCGGGTACAACATTTGGATTTAGAGCCTATATTTGCCTTTTTCCAGATGAAAAAAAGGGATTTTTTTACGCCGCTAACACGGATAACGAAACTGCCGACTATGAAAAGTTTAATAAATTATTTATCAATAAACTAAGCGTGGCGTCAGCGTCTATTGCAGAGAGCACGGGAAAGGGAACAGGGTTGTCAAAGTTGGAGGGCATTTATCTACCATCCCCAAATAACATGGCAGAATTTGAATTCATTGATATGCTTTTCAATTTTATTTGGTTAGAACAATCAAACGAGCACCTTCTAATGAAGTCATTGCAAAATGCCGATAGGCGCTTAATTCAAGTCGGCGATCACTTATTTAGAGATGTTAACAGGACACAAGCTTCCCATGTTTTCTATTGGGATAGTGAGAGGAGATTGTTTCTTAGTGATGGTCTTAAAACGTTTAAGCAAGTTTCAATTATAGCATTGGTACTTTATTGGTTAAGCTTAAGCTTTGGTCTAATAGGACTGTTTTATATATTTTTAGTCGGATTAATTAGGGTCATTAAACGAGACAAAGAAAGCTTCGTTCGAATAAAATGGGGATTTATAAACCTACTATTGTTCAGCTTTCCTGTATACCTCTATGTTCAGCAATCCTTTCTACAATTTGGTGATATTACAGCGGCAAGTGTTTCCTTGGCTTTTCTTTCAGGAATTTTGCCACTAACACTGTTATTTTCTTTATGGATTTCTCTAAGAGTAAAATTACAAAGTAAACTAATTAAATTGGATGTTGCGGCAATTTTGATATCGGTACAATTAGTTTTAGTATTGGTTTTCTGGGGGCAGCTCCCCGTTATATTTTGGCAATAAAGAGTAGCGCTTTAATCGGGTAGCCGGAGGTCTCTAACCTCCAGCCCCCACACCACCCATCATGCGCTTTTTATTGACAGGAAGTGCAATGGGCGGTTCATCTCCCGTAATGAATATTGATCCAAATACCTCTCAATGACACTAAACCTTGTGACGCTAAATAGTCATTGCCTAGCGCAATGTTAATTCCTTTTGTTTTCGAGCTTCGATAAGGCCCTTTGCTGGTGATACCACAGGCTATGGCGAGTCGTTCGCTAACCCCCAGCTTTATTAAACTGCGTACTTTCGTGCGTGGTTTACGCCATTGCCGCCAGTAGCACATTCTTATCCTACGGCGGATCCAATGATCTAAATCCACCGTTAACTGATAAGCGTTGGCTATTAGGTAATAGGGTAATCCCCCCATTTTTA
>NZ_JJNY01000145.1:0-236 GCF_000690035.1 Pseudoalteromonas sp. S3431 | reverse complement strand
AGAGCCTGAACTTGTAGAAGAACCTGAACTTGTAGAAGAACCTGAACTTGCAGAAGAGCCTGAACTTGCAGAAGAGCCTGAACTTGAAGAAGAGCCTGAACTTGAAGAAGAGCCTGAACTTGAAGAAGAGCCTGAACTTGAACAAGAGCCTGAACTTCTAGAAGAGCCTGAACTTGCAGAAGAACCTGAACTTGTAGAAGAGCCTGCACTTGTAGAAGAGCCTGAACTTGTAGAAG
>NZ_JJNY01000144.1:0-6188 GCF_000690035.1 Pseudoalteromonas sp. S3431 | reverse complement strand
GCTCAATAAAGAACGAAGTAGTTTGGCTGTTAGAACTCAATCTGTACGAGTGCCCACACAGATGATTGCTTTATATTGTTAAAGAACGTTTTGAGTCGCTTTAGCGTCTCAAGGGATGCGAATAATACACCCTTTATTTTTCGAGTCAACACTTAGTTTCAAACTTTCTTTTGGAAGATTTAAAACCGAAGTTTTATTTAACTCTCTGAGTAGTTCGTGCCTTGCTATGCTTCAGCGTTTCCCGTCTCAGTGGGGTCGCATTATAGGGAGATTCGAGCGGGGGTCAATGTTTTATTTCAGCTTTTTGACAATTAAATGAATTTAGTATGAAAGCTATACAAATAAAGGGCTACAGGATACTTTTAGTTTAAAAAACACGCACAACATATGTATCTATTGATGAGGTATTAGTAAGGTTTAAACTAAGCTGTATGTTAAACAAACAACACACAGCTTTATTTTAAATTAAAGGTTTATTTAGATGCTATTTCCCATACGGCAATGGAGCCTGATATTTCATTTCCAACGATTAAGAGTGGGTTTCCTGTAGCACTCTGCTCTGCTGGAACGAATTCCATTCCTTCAGGCGCTAAATCGCCTGTAATATTAGCGTCTTTAATTAAGCCTCTATTATAGAAGTAGTCTTCAAACTGCACATTGTATGGATTAGTAATGTCGTACACCATAATGCCGCCCATACGCTCAAGCCCTATAAAAGCAAATGTACGATCGTCAATTTTACCAATAGTCAGCGCTTCAGGCTCTGCGCCTTTATCATCTGAACGTGAGTCACCTTTGTTTTCATCTTCATTATTGTTAAATGATTCACCATGCACAGATGCTGTTATACGTGCTATATCGTCGCCTGAATCAAAAACCACCAGCCCATTGCTATCCCAAATAGTAAAAGAACGTGCGCCATAGCCGTAAAGCGATTCGTATTGTCCGTCGTTATTGGTATCGCCTTTTATTGTTGTTACTTTTAAGCGACCAATATCATCATCGTCATTATTTAAGTAATCAAAATTAGCAGCAAGCGTTAAGTCTTCAACGCGGCTTTCATCTATATAAGCTAAGCAGCCATCGTCTTTATCGTAATCAAGTCCGCCCTTAGCTATACAGTCTGCTTCATCCGTTGTATCAAAAAAGTATTCTCTTGCGTCACCTTCGTTGGCAGTAACTATAAAGTTAGCGCCTTTCCAACTAAAGCTTGAGATAGTATCGGGCTGGTACATACCATAGAGCCCTGGGTATGATTTAAAATTCACGCCGCCGTCTTTATCTGAGGCATCAAGTTGTAAGCTTGACCAATCTTTAAAGCCTAAGCCCTTTAGCTCAAGACTGTTGTCTTGTAGGTTAACTATTGCAAGTGCATTGTTTTCTTGAATAGATACATAAGCATATTTGTTATCTTTAGAAATGCTAACGTACTCGGGCTCTAAATCCATAGCTACTGTAGTATTTATTAGATTACCGTTAATAGTACGACCATTTGGGTTTGCAAAAACTACCCCTTGCGCTTCTAGTTCGGTTTGTTTGTTGTTATAGGCTTTAAAATCAATATTTATTGCCGTATCGGCTATTACATTATTTGTTATATCGATAATACTAATAGAACCTTCAGGATCTACGCTGTAGTCGCCACTTGGTTCACCTTCGTTAGCAACCACTGCCTTTGCGCCATCATGGGTGAACGTCACCATGTCTGGTAAAAATCCGACTGTAACATTTTTAATAAATACAGGTGAGTCGCCGCTTATATCGTAAAAAGCAATTTGACCTGCATCACCCGTGCCTTTAGCAGCCATTGCGACCGCTAGTAAATTATTATTTTCATCAATAGCAATGCTGTTTGCATCGCCTTGGGTATGCTCGTTTAAAGACAACGTAATAACGGACGTTAAATTTGTGGCGCTGATAACCCCTTCGTTATCTTTAACGAGTGCGGCAGTATCAAAGGTGTCGGCGGGTAAAATATCAACAACAGCGTCATCGCCTGAACTGTTAATAGCGTAAATCCATTTTTTAGATGCTTGGTATGCAACTATTTCAGCCGCACCTTCTGGGCTTTGTGCATTTAGTACACCTCTACCCACAAGGTTAATATTTAATGCTGAATTAGCATTTACACCATTTATCCCATTAATGCCATTTGCGCCTTGTTCTCCCTGTAATCCTTGAGAGCCGTTTTGACCATCGTCACCATCAAGTGCGCAACCAGTAAGAATAGATATAAGTGACAGCGCAATAATTGATTTTTTAAACATATGATTTTCCTTAGTATTGTATTTGCTAAATATCAACACACAGGCATGACAAGATTATGGCAGTTTTAATACAGCCTCTTAGCCTAAGTAATTAGCTTATACGCTAGCGGAGTAATTAAAATTAAAGCGGCCGTATAACCAAGCATTTTTGCACTCGAGGAATACTCTCGTTTAATTGCAACTCCTAGCAAAGGTCTAAGTACATCAATACGTGTAATACTCCATGTTATAACCCCGCAGAGAGACCAAGTTCCTGTAATAATGATAAATGGCTCAACAACAGCCTCTAAATTTAAAGGTTGCAGTAAAAAACACAAAATAATCAAAATGCTTTGATGCAATAAATAAAAGGGAAACACCCATGCATTGAGCTGCTTTAAATAGTAGGTATTAAAATTTAAAAATCGCTGAGCGAGCGCAAGTACAAAAAATACACCTACAACACGTTGAATATTGTAGCTACCGCTTAGAATAAAATGAGGAAGAGTAAACGCCTTCTGATAACTTAATATTATAAGTACAAACAAAATCGAAAAACACAAAGCCAGTAATACCAAGTTTTTATTTAAACAGTTCCAAAAGTAAGTGTTTTTAGCCAGGATGTATCCTGTGAGTAGCAGTATTAAGCCGTTAGTTTCTCTGATTGAATCGCCAGTTAAGTAACGGCTTATAAATAGTGTGGCAATAGTGAGCAAGGTAATTAAAAACCCAAATGACATACCCGCTTTAACAAATGTTTTTAAAGGCGCAATAAAGGGCAAGCGTGCAAAAAGAGTTAAAACAATAATGATCAGCATAAATTGCCACAACGAGCGCAAATACCACAAGTGATTTACATCCACATGCGGCCACACTCCAGACTGATAATTAATAAAAAGCGTATTGTTAGTCTCTATAAAAGCTAAATAAAATTGCCAATAGCTAATATCAATAACACCTTGCTGTGACATTTCTGCAAACAGCTGTAAAGGCACTATTAACCATAACCCCACCAGCAAGGGTAATAGTAAAAAAATAGAGCGGTATAAGGTGAAATGCAACCAAGACTTAAAGCTGCGTACTTTATCAATCATAAAACGCAGTGCTACGCCCGATATAAACCAAATGAGCAACATGCGCCAAGGTGAAAACACCAACATTAAATATTCAACATACTGTGATGTATAATTACTTTTAAAATGAAATCCCCAGTTTTCGCTATACAGCATGCCAATGTGATAAAAAATTAGCGACGCAAATGCGATTACCCTAAGCCAATCAAGATAATATTTACGCGAATTAACTAATGAAGGTTGTTGTACTTGAGTGCTCATGCTTTTACTACTTTATGTATGTTATGCGTTATTCATACCTAAAGCTCTCGCTAAAACTATCTATAAGTGCTTATATTACAAGCAATAGTGATAAAAGGTGGTATACAGGGATAAGCGTGCCACGTCAGCAATAAGCATACATTTATGAACCTACAGCACTTTCAACGTTTTCAAAGCATTTACGCATCAGTATTACTGTGTGCTTACGTATTAATTAATAATACAGTAAACGCTACAACCCAAATAATGGAAGCCCAAAGAGAAGGCGCTTTAACTTTTTTAATGTGGGAGCCATTTGTTTGGGAGTATTCAAGTGCCTTGAGTACTTTGCTTATATTCCCTATTTTAATTTGGTTTTTAAGACACTTATCTTTTAATTGGCAAAATATTACGGCTTCATTAGGTATGTACTTTGGTGCCTCTATTATATTTAGCGTGTTACACGTTGGTATTATGGTAGGGGTTCGTAAATTCATATATTTGTTGAATGATGGGTCTTACAACTTTGGACTTAGCTGGTTTGAGCTTATTTATGAATACCAGAAAGACGCTATAAGCTTTGTGTTTTTCATCGTACTTATCAAAGTATATCAATATGTGGTGCAGCAGTTACTAGGTGAAGCCTCTTCAATTGAAGAAAGTGAGCAGCAAACAGCATCGACCATAAACCGCCTATTAGTTAAAAAGCTCGGAAAAGAATTCATTATAAAAATAGAGGATGTTGATTGGCTTGAATCGTCGGGTAATTATGTAAACCTACATATAGGCTCACGCATATATCCGTTAAGGGCAACGCTTACAGCATTGAGCAAACAACTTGAAGTACAGGGATTTTGTAGAATTCACCGCAGCCATGGCGTAAAACTCGATAAAGTGGAGTCCATTACACCACTACCCAGTGGCGACAGTGAAATAAAACTAACAACAGGTAAAGTACTTAACTTGTCTAGACGCTATAAAGAGCAATTTAAACTAACGTTGCAATAATACAAATCAAACAAGCGATAATGGCTTACACTAAAATCAGTGGCCAAGTTTAGTTGGCCACCAGCTTATCTGACACACTTAACTGTAAATCAAGATCTGAAAGCGCATTATTTTGTTCAAACAAACTTAAAGAGGCTTGCCAAATATCGATTTGATGCTCATTTAATTTTAGTTCCAAGTTTTTAGCCTTTCACTCAGTTAAAAGGCTATTTAAATCACTGCGAATTAATATTTGCGGATTAAATAACTTTTGCGGTACATCAATTGGCTTAATTTCATCATAAGCAATCACTGTTTTTTTACCTGGCTGCATTTGATCGATTAACGACATAGAAATCACTTTAACTTTGTTGTTTCTCTCACCTCTTTCAAAGGTAGCCGTTTTGGCATGTTTGCCAGAACGAAGATACAACTCTGCTTGCAATGGAAATAAATCGGCTTTATCAACGGTAAGTTGAATTTTTTGATAGCTCGCCTTTTCTGAATAAGCCGTTAAATTAAACACTATGACAGCTTCATTCGTTTCATAAGACTCTATATCGTAATCTTGACTCCAACTAAGTGTCGCAATATCGCCCAGTGATGCCTCCCCCAATAATTTTTGTAAAGGGGTTATGCGTATTGGTCGTCGGCTTTTCGGCATGAACATCCAATAATCATTTTCCTTCATCAAGACCTTTTGTCCTTGCTCTGAAGCCGTTTTAAAAACAACAAGTGATTGTTTATTGATAGATGAATAAACATCATATTGCTTTTCACTTTTTAGCTTCTCTTTATTATATGCACTGACTGTTGCCGAAATTTTTACTGACTCTGCTTCACTTCGATAAGCATCAACGTTGACAAGAGCTGTTTGCAGATCAAATCCACCTTCGTATTGTTCATTTACAGTTTGCGCAACAGCTGATACAGAAATAAGCGACAGCGCACAGATAGATATAATATTTTTAAATTTAAACATGACTTAGTGCCTCTGTAATTGATTTTGAACTGCCTTTATATGCAGCCTTTAGTGCCGCTAATACACATACCAATACCATAGTAAGTAATACAATACCTGCTACTTCCCATGAGAAAGTAATGGTTAAAGGGTAACCCTGATTGCTACCAGGCGGTGGTGGCATTTCTAAACCTAAATAAACCAATCCCCAAGCAATGAAGGCAGATGCAACAATACCTAACGCCGCGCCAATGAACCCTATCATGCTTGACTCTAATACAAAGTTACGAATAATTTCCCATTGATAAGAGCCCATTGCCGATACAGTCCCTATTTCACGGGTTCTTTCACTAACAGTCATCGCCATCGTGTTTGAAATTGAGAAGAATACAAGTAACACCATAATTCCACCTAACAGGCCAAAAATACGGTTATAAAGATCTTTTACTGACTGATAATAGAATGCGCGCTTCCACCAAGGTGTAAACTCCAATGACTGGTCACGCTTCTGATAATCTAAAACTGTTTGTTGTGTTTTACTTATGTCAAATAAGTAAACCGACAATGAGCTGACTCTCTCGGTATACAACAATGATTGCGCATCTGATAGTTTCACATAGAGCTGTCGCTTATCTAAATCTGGCACACCTGTCGTATAAATTGTATTAGTTCAGACAAGAT
>NZ_JJNY01000143.1:0-223 GCF_000690035.1 Pseudoalteromonas sp. S3431 | reverse complement strand
AGCTTGCTGACGCGACGAGCGTAGCGGATAAATAAACTCGGAGTTTAGATTTAAAGATTATGGCTGGTTTTGCTTGTAGGCGTGCAGCTTGCTGACGCGACGAGCGAAGCTCGTAAACGTGCTGTGAATTTTATAGATTAGAAGCTGGCGCTTCTCACGCGAGCAAGCTCAGCGTCTACAGCGGATAAATAAACTTGGAGTTTAGATTTAAAGATTAGGGATG
>NZ_JJNY01000142.1:0-295 GCF_000690035.1 Pseudoalteromonas sp. S3431 | reverse complement strand
GTTAATGGCCCGATAAAGAATATTTATTTTTAAGAAGTAAAAGTGGTGGAGCTAAGCAGGATCGAACTGCTGACCTCCTGCGTGCAAGGCAGGCGCTCTCCCAGCTGAGCTATAGCCCCACATATGCTGGTACTTACTGTTTTAACCATCTTCTTGATTAGACAAGAAGTGGTGGGTCTGAGTAGATTTGAACTACCGACCTCACCCTTATCAGGGGTGCGCTCTAACCAGCTGAGCTACAGACCCAAAACAATAAGTGTTGTTCTCTTTACAATAACAATCATCTGTGTGGACA
>NZ_JJNY01000141.1:0-3472 GCF_000690035.1 Pseudoalteromonas sp. S3431 | reverse complement strand
TGGTGGAGAGATAGGGATTTGAACCCTAGATGGGCTATAAACCCATGCCGGTTTTCAAGACCGGTGCATTCGACCACTCTGCCATCTCTCCGTGACGCAGAATAATACTTAGGTGATACCGCTGTGTAAATAGCAAAATGACTGTTTGCCTAAAAAATATACGTAAATGAGGTTTTTTTTGTAAATAAGGGGAAATTAAGGCAGTTTTTGAATAATAAATAGGTTGCAGCAAACTGTGGGAGCTAAAGAAGAGGCTTCATTTAGTGGTTGAGTGTTTGCTGCACCGCAAAAATAATCATGGTTGGGTGATTATTTATATTGAGCTGCGCCGCTAAGTGCTAGTCTTTTACCAATCGTGTTAAGTTTAGCTAACATTTTTGCTTTACGGTTAGTTGGTTTAACTGCAATGTGCGCAGATGCCGTTTGGTTTAATGTATTAATTGGATTCATTACCTTGCTCCGAGTTTGTCTGTTGAAATCGAGTGCATTTTGCACGTTAACTGATTAAAAATACAACGATAAAAATTGAGTGTGAAGCATTAGTTATTTTGATGTGAAAAGCTTTTAAATACGTTCGATTTTACTTTTTAAATAAGTGTTTTGAATAGTTATTTAAAAAACAAAATACCTATTGCTCTATATTTGCAAGGCTTGTGTGCTTGCTTAGGTTTTTTTATGCATTTTACTTTGTTTTTTTTGACTAATTATTCAGATTAAATTATTTTGATTAAAGTGTTTTTCTTCATGCTTTGCGGCTATGTTTTATATCAGTAAAGTTGCTGTTATTGATAATTACTAATGTGGGTAAATATATAATCAAAAAACAGCTTAAATTATTTGAAATTGTTCATTGATGATGGCGTTTATTATAACGAGTCAATGGCACTGCAATGATGAGTTTATTTTTTTCACTATATTGGTAATAAAAAAAGCGCCTACATACTGTAGGCGCTTTGCGTTAGTTGCGTTAAATAACGCGTCTAACTGGGGACGGAGCCACTTTTAGCTATTGCTCTATTTGCTAAAAAGGCATTAATTTTTTTTGTTGGGGTAAGCACAATGGCGTTACCTAATAGCACTAGGCTAAATCCTGCAAAGGTATTTGCATGCCATTCAAAGCCTTCAAAAAAGCTACTCAGTGTTACTGCCACTAATGGAAATAAAACAATAACGTAGCTGGCTTTTTCAGGGCCTATATTTCTTAGCAGCGCAAAGTAGCACCCAAAAGCGATTACGGTGCCAAATATTGATAGGTAAAGTAGTGATAACCAGTAACTTGGTGGAGCATTTAAACTAAATTGCACATCGTTCATTAATACATATAAAGCTAAGCCTATGGCGCTGTATAACATACCCCATGCATTGCCTTGCAATACACCAATTTGCTTACGAGAATTACGAACGCTTACCATGTTTCCTAATGAAGCCACAAAGGTGCCACCAAGGGCAAGTAGTAACCCGACCAACGCACCATTACTCAAGTCGAACTGCTGTAACTGTGGCCAAAACAGACACGTAATACCTAACACAGCGAGTACAGCACCTGTATAAATTCGTTTTGAGATTGGCTTTCCAAAAAATAGTCGAGTGTTAACTATGTTCATAACCAGCAGCATTGAAAAGGCAATTGAGGTCATTGCGGAGGTTAAGTAATTTTGCGCCCAGTAAAGCATTAAATAGTTTAATCCAAAATTACAAATGGCTAATAAAACAAAAAAGCCATGATCTAGTAATTTAAATCGCATGTCGGGTTTTTTGTACGCTACATATAACCACATCAAAAGCGCTGCAATAGTAAAGCGATAAAATAACGATAACTCTACCGCAATATCGCCCAGTTGAAATTCGATGGCCAACCAAGTAGAACCCCAAATTAAAACGGTTGTAATGTATAGCGCTGCACTTTTCATGGTTACTCTCCAAAGCCCGATTGAATGGCTATTTTAAGACCTATCTGTATACTTACCATATACAGAAAAGTAAAAATGTAACCTATACAGATTGGGTGTGTGATGATAAGACAAAAAAATAGCCAAGGGCACGATTTTTTATATCAACAAGTTATTCAGTTGATCAGAGATATGAGTGCCCAACAGGTTTTACTGCCTGGCGAAAAACTTCCATCATTGCGCAAAATGGCAGATAACTTAAACATAAGTATCCCTACCGTAAAACAAGCGTATCAAGTACTTGAAGATCAGGGGTTAGTAGAAGCACGTGAAAAATCGGGATATTTTTTAAAAGTCGTTAGCATGGCGCGCAATTTGCCTAAGCGTGTTAAATTAAGTCGCGAGCCTGTTGTGGTAAATAAACAAGCCTTAATAGAGCAGGTGTACAGTGCGATTCATCAAGCTAACGTAGTCCCTTTTGGTATTGCTAATCCAATTGCTGCTGCACCCACCGATAAAGCACTCGCCAGAAACATGCGCCGTGTAATGACAATTGCGGGCAGTAAAGCTATTAACTATGGGCCAACAGATGGGTTTGTACCGCTGAAAAAGCAATTGGTGCATCGCTATTTAGATTTTGGTATTGGCATTGATATGGACGAGCTTGTGATCACCAATGGTGCGCAAGAAGCCATGGCTATTGCGCTTAAATGTGTAACAAAGCCTGGCGATGTAGTTGCTATTGAGACGCCTTGTTATCACGGAATTATCGAGTTAATAGAAAGCCTAGGGCTTAAAGCGCTCGAAATACCACTGTGCCCAGATAATGGTATTTGGTTAAGTGATTTGGAACGCGCTTTAAATGAGCATGACATAAAAGCGTGTTTATTCTCGACAGCAATTAGCAACCCTGTGGGCAGCTTTATGCCTGATACAAATAGACAGCAGCTGGTGGAGCTACTTGAAAGTCATGACGTAGTGCTTATTGAAGATGACGTATACGGCGATTTATATTTTACGGCAAAACGAGGCACACCTGCTTTAGCGTACTCTAAAAAAGGATTAGTGATTAGTTGCTCATCTTTTTCTAAAACGGCAGCGCCGAGCTATCGTGTAGGTTGGTTAGTTGCGGGTAAATTTGCAACGCAAGCAAGGCGATATAAAAGAGCGCTAAGTTGCTCTGCTTCTTTAATAAACCAATGGACGTTATCTGAATTTATTGCCAGCGGCGAGTACGACCGAAATTTAAAAGTACTTAGGCAGCGCTTGCGCGATAATAAAGAGCGTATGCGATGGTGCTTACAACAAGCAATGCCAAAAAACACACGTATAAGCAATCCAAAAGGAGGCTGCGTAATGTGGCTAGATTTAGGAGGCGAGTACGATAGCCAAACATTGTTTTTACTTGCGCTTGAGGTCGGTATTAGTATTACCCCTGGGCTTGTTTTTTCGGCCTCTAATAAATATAAAAGCTGCGTCAGGTTAAGTTATGGTGTGCAATGGAGCGCGCAAATTGAGCAAGCAATAGTTACATTGGGTAAGCTTACTTTATTAGCTAAAAAGTAATACCAATCTGCTTATAT
>NZ_JJNY01000140.1:0-239 GCF_000690035.1 Pseudoalteromonas sp. S3431 | reverse complement strand
ACTTAAAAGTTAATTATTACGCTTTGACCGTTGCTACAAAGCACCTACGCCTAAGGTAAGAGCACCACCTTCATATAACACTTTTCTTCAGACATTAAAAAAGGCCACCTAAGTGACCTTTTTATAACAATTAACTTTAAAGCTAATTATTACGCTTTGACCGTTGCTACAAAGCACCTACGCCTAAGGTAAGAGCGCCACCTTCATATGACACTTTTCTTCAGGCATTAAAAAAGGCC
>NZ_JJNY01000139.1:0-1816 GCF_000690035.1 Pseudoalteromonas sp. S3431 | reverse complement strand
ATGGAACGGAGTAACTATAAGCAAATCAAGTGGGACTAATTACAGCTGGCAGCCTCACTTCGTTCGTTATTTTGCCAGCAATAATTAGCCCCTTATTTGGGCGTTGTGACTGTAGAATTACTCTTTTTAGGAACGTATTCTACTATTTCTAATTGATTTTTTTCAACCTTAAATCCATTCATTCGCTGTGATCTAATAGATATTATTCACCCACGGTAAACTGTTATGGCTAACTACAAGCCTGACTTATCCTGCCAAAATAAATTCATTCCTATCCACTTTGCAAAACGTATTAAATTTCGTAAGCGTCTAGCAAAGTGCACCTGCCAGTCACTCGTCAAAACTAGTAAGCTATTTCCGAATTTCAATGAGGAGATAGTCATGAGAAAAACACGCAGCCTTGAACAGTGGCGCTGTATTATCGAAGAACAACAAGTCAGTAATTTAACTATCACTGACTATTGCCAGCAAAATACTTTATCAAAAACAACTTTTTATGCCGCACGAAATAAGCTTAATGAATCATCAGGCAGCTTTGTTCGCGCTAAAGTGACTAAACACGTTGACGTTATCGAACAGCAACAGTCAATCACCCTCACTATCGGCAAAGTAAACGTCAGCTTGCCACCCACAATGCCTGCCTCTTATCTGAGTCAACTGTTACGCGAGCTTGCCTTATGAAAATGTTTGTCGAACCAAAAAGTATTTACTTACACCGCGAGGCCGTGGATTTTCGAAAATCCATTGATGGTCTAATCGCAATCGTTGAAGGCGAACTTGAGCGTGATGCTTATACTGGCGCATTATTCTTATTCTGCAATAGAGCGAAAGATAAACTCAAGCTCGTTTACTGGGATAAAACAGGGTTTGCTTTATGTGTAGTGGTCAACTAATTTTGGCCACAGTTTTAGAATCTTGATATCTAACCTCAGATTCATTTGGCGCTAAACCGGCATTATAATGATGCGGCCTAACATTATTGTAATATCCATTTATGTAATCACTCACGCTATATTTAGCGTCTATAAAATTTCCATATCCAACCTTTGGCATCCATTCTGTCTTAAAACTTCTAAAAAATCGCTCCATTGGCGCATTATCCCAACAATTTCCACGTCTACTCATACTTTGTGTGATTTTATAGCGCCATAAACGTTGGCGATATTTTAAACTGGTATAGTGACTACCTTGGTCAGAGTGAAACATCAGTCCTGTCGGTTTTCCTCTGCTTTCATACGCGAGTTCAAGCGCTTTTAGCGTTAAATTAGTATCTGGTGACAACGACATTGCCCAGCCAACCACTTTGCGTGCAAATAAATCAATAACGACGGCTAAATAAGCCCAGCGATTGCCCGTCCAAATATACGTCACATCACCGCACCACACGGTATCAGGCTCAACAACATCAAACTGTCTATCAAGCAGGTTTGGGATTTCAAGGTGTTCATTACCACCACGTTTATATGAATGTTGAGGTCCTTGGCAGCTTTCGAGCTTTAATTTAACCATTAGCTTAGCTGCACGATAACGGCTCAATTCAAAATCATTGTTCGTTGCTATCGCTGCGATTGTCCGTGCCCCTGCTGAACCACCACTCATCGCATGTATTGCTTTTACTTCAGCCTCTAACCTTACTTGCTCAGGTGTCGGCGTTGTATCCCGTATGGCCCAGTACTTATAGCTGCTGCGATGCACATTGAATACACTACATAGCACACTAATTGGATAACGCTCTCGTTGATTTAACTTCTCGATTAACGAGAATTGTTCAGGGAGTCGGACATCAAGAGAGCGGTGGTGAATTCAATAGGTCAAT
>NZ_JJNY01000138.1:0-671 GCF_000690035.1 Pseudoalteromonas sp. S3431 | reverse complement strand
ACCTCAGGGCGTGTTGTTATAAGCCTATTCACATAATGCATCGAATTTTCTTATAAATGCTTTCTGTAATTCAACATCTGCTACAAGCTGATCTGCATAGCTTTTCATATAATCTTTCAAAGCATATTGGAGATCATCTCGATATATTTTTTTAGACTCAAAACAAATTATCTCTTTACCAGAATCTGACTTCCCCCAAATTCTCCAACCATTTTTAGTCGTAGCCTCGTGCAATATCCCACACCGAATTGAGGAGTAAAATTCGTTAGCTTTCTTATTATCGAAAATAGCATTAAATGGGGCTCTATTTTCTAAAAAACTCAAAAAACATTTTTTACTGCCTGAATATTCATACTTTTTCAACTCAGTAGGTTTGTTAACTAAACGGTATATTTCACCTTTGAATGTGGATTCAAGAAATTCAATTAATGAGCATTGAATTGCTACAATTGAAAATCCTTCACCAAGGTAACTACCATTATTACTTATAGATTCAATCGGTGTTAGGTATCTGCTATTTATACGCCCCCAGAAAAAATCTGAATATACCTTTCTCCAAAATAATTCATCATGATTATTAAGAGCATCAGCCCGAATAGCTTGCCAATCTTCTACTTTTTTTGAATCGGTTAAATACATAGAACCTCATGGCTTATAGACATAATGACTCC
>NZ_JJNY01000137.1:0-10559 GCF_000690035.1 Pseudoalteromonas sp. S3431 | reverse complement strand
GGGCTAAGTAAAAACCGAGCAAAGCTTCCGCGTCCTGCTCACGCCCCTTACCTACATCCATGTAGGCAACAAAGAGTAAATCGCCTCTAGGACGAACCCGAGGGCAGTGCATGTTTGCCATTTATGCTGCGTTATCGCCTATTTGTGTGGAGTAACCACACTACATAGACTCTGCCTTGCCTAAAAACCAAACATACTACTGCAAATTAAACCTCGAAAGATAAACAGGCCCCTAGCCTATGTGATCTAAATTACTGCTGCTTATGCAATTAAGCGTAAACAGGTAATTTTGCACAAATTGCTTTTACTTTTTCTTTAACTTGCGCCTGTACAGATTCATCAGTGATATTATCTAGTACGTCACAAATCCAGCCAGCAAGCTCTTTTGATTCTTCTTCTTTGAAACCACGACGAGTGATTGCAGGAGAACCAATACGCAAACCAGATGTTACAAACGGAGAACGTGGATCGTTTGGCACTGAGTTTTTGTTAACTGTGATGTTAGCGTTACCAAGGGCTGCATCTGCATCTTTACCAGTAATATCTTTATCGATTAAATCGAGTAGGAATAAGTGGTTTTCAGTTTTGTCAGATACGATTTTGTAGCCGCGCTCTTGCATTACAGCAACCATTGCTTTTGCGTTTTTAACAACTTGTGTTTGGTATACTTTAAATTCTGGTTGAAGCGCTTCTTTAAATGCCACTGCTTTTGCTGCAATAACATGACATAAAGGACCACCTTGGCCACCAGGGAAAACTGCGCTGTTAAGCTTTTTATAGATTGCTTCGTCGCCACATGCAGAAATAATTAAACCACCACGAGGACCAGCAAGTGTTTTATGCGTAGTTGTAGTTACAACATGTGCATGAGGAACTGGGCTTGGGTAAACGCCTGCCGCAATTAAACCTGCAACGTGAGCCATATCAACAAACAGGTAAGCACCTACTTTGTCAGCAATTTCACGGAATTTAGCCCAATCAACAATACCTGAGTACGCTGAGAAACCACCAATAATCATTTTTGGTTTATGCTCAAGTGCTAGTGCTTCAACCTGTGCGTAATCAATTTCGCCCGTTGTTTCATCTAGTCCGTATTGAATTGCATTGTAAAGCTTACCAGAGAAGCTTACGTGTGATCCGTGAGTTAAGTGACCACCATGAGCTAAGCTCATACCAAGTACAGTGTCGCCTGCTTCTAATAGCGCTAGAAAAACAGCAGCATTAGCTTGCGAACCAGCATGTGGTTGTACGTTTGCGTAGTCAGAACCAAATAACTCGTTAGCACGGTCAATTGCTAATTGCTCAACAACATCAACGTGCTCACAACCGCCATAATAACGTTTGCCAGGGTAACCTTCTGCGTATTTGTTAGTAAGCTGTGAACCCTGTGCTTCTAGTACACGTGGGCTACAGTAGTTTTCAGATGCAATTAGTTCAATGTGCTCTTCTTGGCGAGCAGTTTCTTTAGTGATTGCGTCAAATAACTCTGGATCAAAATCCGAAATATTCATGCTACGTTCTAACATTGGGGTCTCCTAGGGCAACGTGTATGGTGTTTTTTAGAGGCTTTATTGTACGCTTTAAACGACTCTTTGCCTACGCTCTTAAGTTGAGGATATTTAAACAGGGATTGAAACTATTTCACAGACTTTTTAAGATGATATTTTTTAATAAGTACATAACTATTTTAAATGCATTTCATTTTTCACATTTAATTAGCTAATGAAAGCCTCTCTTTTTTGAATTATAATTTATAAAAAAAGCGGCCATAGCCGCTTCAATTGTTATTTTTTATTATCCTAGCTTTGCAAGTATTTCTGTACGTAATGCGTCGTAATCGGCGTTTATATCGCTTGCTAGACATGGTTTTGCTAATGCATCGCTAAGTGGTTTTGGCATATCCAATTCAATATTTAAAATATCCTCCACGCTTTCTTTAAACTTAGCAGGGTGAGCGGTCGCTAAAAAGATACCCGCTGCACCAGGCGCTCGATTTTCAACAAGACCTTGGTACGCAATAGCAGTATGAGGCTCTGCAACATAACCCGTTTGTTGAATTTTTTTCATCACCGATTGCGTGTCTTGCTCGTTTACGCTAGTTGAATAAAAGTTATCGTAGCTAAACCAGTTATTATCTAACATTGTTTGCACACGCGGCCAGTTGTTTGGCTTACTTACATCCATTGCATTTGAAAGCGACTCAAGTGTTGCGTTTGGCGTCCACGTTTTATCAAGCATAAAGCGCGGCACAGTATCATTTTGGTTGGTTGTTGCACTTAATTTACCTACAGGTAAGCCAATAACCGCACCAATCATTGCAGCACATACATTACCAAAGTTGCCACTTGGCACTGATATATGCGCTGTTGCGCGTTTTTCTTTTGGTAGTTGTGCAATGGCCTCAAAGTAATAACAAACCTGAGCAACTAAACGGCTAATATTAATTGAATTAGCAGAATTAAGCCCAAGTGTTGATTTAACTTCTTCATCTAAAAAGGCATTTTTAACCAACTCTTGGCAATCATCAAAACTGCCCTCAACTGCGTAACAATGAATATTGTTACCTAGCGTGGTAAATAGCTTTTGCTGAGCAAGTGAAATTTTGCCTTTAGGATATAAAATTACAACATCAATATTTGGCTTATTATAAAAAGCATGTGCAACGGCTGCACCAGTATCGCCCGATGTTGCGGTTAAAATAGTTACTTTTTCATCTTTATTAAATTGCGCTAAACACTCTGCCATAAAGCGACCACCAAAGTCTTTAAACGCAAGCGTAGGACCATGAAACAACTCTAAGCAGTATGTATTCTCTTCAACCTCCACCAGCTTAACTGGAAAGTTAAATGCATTTTTAACCATTTGTGCCACAGTGTCGCTTGGTAGCTCATCACCAATTAGGTGAGATAATATTTTGCCACTGCGTGTAACAAAGTCCATATCAAGCAATGCATCAACATCGGACAGTGGGGCAAGGGTTTCAGGAAAAAACACACCTTGATTACGACCCAAACCTGTTTTTACGGCTTCAACGAACGACACTTTTTGTGAGCTATCTTTTAAATTATGTAATTGCATGACTACCTATCCTATAAAACTGTTAATTGACGCGTGCCGTCGTTATCTAATTTACAAATGTGGCAAAAGCCTTGCTCGTTAATGTAATTTGCCTCTAACCACTGTGCGCATTGCTGCGCAGCTTCAAGTGTTTTACATACACTAAACAAGGTGGGTCCTGCGCCCGAAATACTCACTATTTCAGCGCCCAGCGCTGGCAAGCTTCCTTTAGCTTCACTAAAACCTTTAATAAGCGGTGCGCGGTAAGGTTCTGCTATTTCATCTTTCATTATGCTTAGCGCATCGTCAAAACGGTTAGTTAACAGTAAGCTACTAAATGCCGATAAACGCTGTGCAAACTCAACACTTGCATGCATGCTCAACTCTTTTGGTAAAACCGAGCGCGCTTTTGCAGTGTTGAGTGAAAAACCAGGGAACGCAGCAACGTAGTACCAATTATCATCAACAGGCAGTGCAATCGATTTATCAGGGATTAAATCACCTGTTAATTGCAAACCACCTAAATAGCATGGCGTGATGTTGTCGTAATGACGACCGCCGCTTACCACAGCTTCAAAGTCAGCCATAAGCTCAATAAGCTCAACCTGACTTAAGTTAGTTTGTGCAAACTTATCAAGAGCTGCAAAGGTAGCCACTACCGAACATGCACTAGAGCCAAGCCCAGATCCAATTGGTAAATTCTTTTTAAGCTCGAGCTTTACGCTTGGCATATTAGGCGCAACATGCGCTCTAAAATGCACTAAACACTGGTACGCTAAATTTTCATTAGCATCACTTGGTAACTTGTGAGCGTAGTCGCCAGTGCAAATAAATTCGTCACTTGGTGCTGCACTTACAATGGCTACATCGCCTAATAAACTGCCATCAATTGGCGCAAGCGCTGCGCCAAGTGCATCAAAACCCACTGCAAAATTACCAATAGACGCCGGAGCATATACTTCAATCATAACGAGCTCCTAGCGCGATAACGTTTTTAAAATATCAGCAAATACACCCGCTGCTGTTACTTCAGAGCCTGCACCATAACCACGAATTACAAACGGACGTGGCTGGTAGTATTGGCTTAAAATAGCCAGCGCGTTTTCGCCATCGCGAATTACATTAAGGGCATGTTTTTCATCAACAGCCTCAATACCTACTTTACAGTGACCTTCTTTAATTGTACCTACATAACGAAGTACCTTACCTTCGCTCGCAGCACTTTGAATGCGGTCATTAAAATCAGCATCTAGGCTTGGTAGTTTTGCCATAAACTCATCAACGCTATCACCTTGTGCAAAACCTTGTGGTAATACTGACTCAACTTCAATATCGCTTAGCTCCAACTTCATGCCGGCTTCGCGAGCAATGATCAATAACTTACGTGCTACATCGGTACCCGATAAATCATCACGAGGGTCTGGCTCAGTAAAACCGCTTTCTTTGGCTTTAATAGTTGCCTCAGAAAGTGATAAACCATCTTGAAGTGCGCCAAACATATACGAAAGTGAGCCTGATAAAATACCGCTAAACTCTAATAACTCATCACCGGCACCAAATAATGACTGCAAGTTATCGATAACTGGTAAGCCTGCACCAACATTTGTTTCGTATAAAAATTTACGATTATTCTTTTGTGTTGCCGCAATTAAATCTTGGTAATACGTGTATGAGCTTGTTGTCGCTTTTTTATTGGCAGCAACTACATGAAAGCCTGCATTTAAAAAGTCTACATACTGCGCAGCAAGTGCATCTGAAGATGTACAATCTACTAATACCGGATTCACTAAGTGGTTTTGCTTAACAAATTGCTCTACTAACTTTAAATCAAATGCTTGCTCAGATGAGGCTAATTTTTGCTGCCAATCACTAAAAGCAATGCCTTCGTTATCAAGGTGTAATTGACGAGAGTTAGCAACACCGTACAAGTTGAGTTTAATATTACGCTTTTCAAGCCAAGCTTGTTGACGTTCAAGCTGATTAATAAGCTCTTGCCCTACTAAGCCACAACCTAGTAAAAACACATCAATTGACGGCACATGTGTGAAAAAGTTTTCATGGCATATTTTTACGGCGTCATTACATAACTCACCATCAATTACCGCAGAAATAGCACTTTCTGTAGAATCCTGTGCAATTGCCACAATATTTACTTGCGCTTGTGCAAGCGATGCAAAAAACTTAGCTGCTAAACCACGGTGTGCGCGCATGTTATCGCCCACTAAAGTAACAATGGCTAAATTGCGCTGCACTTGTACAGGCTCAATAAGCCCTGCTTGTAATTCAAGCTCAAATGCTGTTTGTAGCGCATCGAGTGCAAGTGCTAAGTCTGTTTCGTGCACACAAAAACTAATGCTAAATTCACATGATGATTGCGTGATCAATACAATTGATACGTTATCGTGAGCAAGCGCGTTAAATACCTTAGACGCCATGCCTACTTTACCTTTCATGCCAGGGCCTGAAACAGTTAACATTGCAAGGTCTTGTAAGCTAGAAAGCGCTTTTACGGGCTCATCAGATGAATAATCGTTACCAATTAATGAGCCTTGTGCGTCTGGGTTATGCGTATTTTTAATTTCACATGGCACGCCTGCTTTAGCACACGGTAAGATTGTTTTAGGGTGAAGTACTTTTGCACCAAAGTAAGAAAGCTCCATCGCTTCTTTATAAGATAAAAAATCTACTTTAGTGGCTTTTTTAATATAACGAGGATCAGCGCTATATACGCCATCAACGTCAGTCCAAATTTGGCAAATCTCAGCTTCTAAACATGCCGCAGCAATAGCTGCTGAGTAATCTGAACCATTACGGCCAAGCGTTGTAAGCTCACCTTTATCATTACTCGCCGTAAAACCAGGCATGATATAAATAGTTGCAGGGTTTTCTTTAAGCACAGCTTGAAAGCGCGCTTTACTTGCCACTAAATCCGCTTCTGCATCAATGTAACCACCCGTTGAAGCTATACAGCTTGTTGCTTCTAAGTATCTTGCATCTTGCGAGTTCAATAAAGCCTGCATTAAAGAAACACTAACGCGCTCTCCAAAACTAATTACAAATGCGCGAACTTGATCAGGGCAACACTGTATAAGCGACACGCCATCTAATTTATTTTTAAGTTCCCTTAGGTCTGGCCAGCTTGTAACTACTACGCCACTTTTTTCAACGCCAGCTTTTAAGCCTTCACAACGACTAGCTAATGCTTGCCATTGCTGCGAAAAATCTAAGCCTTGCTCTGCCTCACTTGCTAACGCAACTAATGAATCGGTCATTCCACCTGGAGCAGAAAGCACCAATAACATTTCATCTTTTAGCTGTGCTTTAACTAATTGAGCTACCTGCTGAAGGCAAGTAAAGTCGGCAAGCGACGAGCCTCCAAATTTTAAAACGCGCATTGTTTATGTTCCTCATCCCATAAAACGAAAAAAGGCCTGTGTTCTAAGTGAACACAGGCCTTTAAATTTGTTGCACCGACCTATGCCACTATCCAGTAAGAATGGTGGTTGTAATAATAATGGTCAGTACGCGATTAATTGTTTTCATAGGTTAAGACTGCCTTAACAAAGGCTATGCTGTCAACCCCAAATTAAAAGATAAAACAGCCTTTTTGAACATGAAAAAACCTAATGAATGCCAAATTTATGCAAAATATTATTCATACGGGTTTTATCTATTGGTTTATTTATAAAGTCGATAGCGCCTAATTGAGTAACTCGTAACTTCATTTTGTCTTGAATATCTGCCGATATGACGAGCACAAAACACTCTATTTTATTAGCTTTGATATACTCAAGCACTTGAACTCCATCAACTTCAGGCATAGTTAAATCCAAACATAACAAATCAAAATTATGAGTATTTAATAGCTCAATAGCTTGTGCGCCATTTATTGCTTGCTGAATATCTGCATCAAGACATTGCTGCAAACATCGAATAACTTGCTTACGAGCCACGGTTGAGTCATCACATACTAAAATAGAAAAATTCATAATATTTACTACTGTATTAAGCATAATTAAATTTGTTAAAAAACAGCTATCCATAGCAACTTTATTTTATCTTATCACGGTCTCTTTATAAGCAAACAAAGTAATGGTAATTATTTACTCTTAAATTTTCACCCTACGATAAACTATAGTACTAGGCGTATTGTTCTTACATAACTAAACATGCTCATTTCGGTAGCTAATCAGGTACAAAGTTTGTAACCTAACCGCTTAGTAAAAATGTCGGGATCTGGTTATGCATTCCTTGCTTAAAATCAAACATGCCGAAGTAAAATAAAGCTAAAGACTCAATGTAATCAGAAAATAAATTTTGATTACATTAACAGAAATCATTATTTAACTAAGGGGGGAAAGTTAAATATCTGAGATACACTTCCGACTTTTAACACTTTTTAATAAGTAAAAATTAATTTTTATTTATTTTTACGCCTTTATTGACTAGCTTTTATATAAACCGCAGTTATTTAACTCAACCCAAGGAACCATAAATCACTTATGTTACAACAAAGCCTTTCTAAAAAGTTGCTGACCAGTGTGCTATCGGTCTATTTTTTGCTTACCTTTGTGGTCACTTGCGGACAAGTTATTGCCGAATATGTAAACACTAAGGACTATATAAGAGACGAGCTAACTACTTTACAAAAAACCTTCAGCCGAAGCCTAACCCGTGCTATTTGGGAGCTGAATATAAAGCAAACCATAACAACTGCAGAAGGTCTGTTAGCTATTCCTATGATTGAAGGTATTATTGTCCGTGATGATAGTGGTGAAGTAATTTCGCAACTCGGCCGTTCTCTCGATATACATAAACTTTACAGCCAACAGCTAGTACAAGAAGAAGTCATGTTAGAGGACTCTAAGTCTGGTTTGTTTGGTTATACTTTTCCGCTTATTTTTGAGTTTTCAGGCAGAGCAACGCAAGTTGGCGATGTGACGTTATTTTCTAGTCGTGAAGTCGTTTTTAGTCGAATCATGGTTTCAATCTACTTTTTGATTGGTAACGCAATGATTAAAACTACTTTTTTAATCATTCTATTTCTAATGGCATTTAGAAAGTTACTCACAGACCCTTTATCTCAGCTAACAGATCAAATAGAAAACCTCGAACTAGACGAACTTGAAGGGCAACATATAGAAATCGAAACGGAGGAACATAATGAACTCAACGTTATGGAACAATCGTTTAATAAATTAATAGATAAAGTAGTCCAATACCGTCTAGAGCTCGAGCAAGCACAAAAAGAACTCATTATTAGTAATGAGAAGCTAGATCAACATAACATTCAATTAGAACAAGATGTAGCACGTAAAACATCAAATTTAAGCCAAGCAATGATGGATCTACAGCAGCAAAAATATGAATTAGAAAAACAAAAAATTGTACTTACTGACGAAGTTGATCTTCGTAGAAGTACAGAGCAAGAGCTGCTAACAAAACAAACTGAACTAGAACGCTATGTTGAAGAATTAAGTCTTGCACAAGAGCGCTTACTTGGCACTGAAAAAATGGCTGCATTAGGGGGACTCGTTGCTGGGATAACTCATGATATAAATACCCCTATAGGAATTGGGGTGACTGCAATTTCGTTTTTACAAGAACGCTTAAATCAGCTTGAAGCCGCCTATAAAGAAAAAACGCTTTCGCCGAAAGCCCTTGAAGAGTTCATTAATGACGCAAAGCAAAGTACGAGTTTGCTTACAACTAACCTTGATAGAGCCTCAGAACTAATTGCAAGTTTTAAACAAATAGCCGTAGATCAGGCAAGTGATGCAGTAAGAACGATCAATTTTAAAGACTACGTGAACGAGGTGATCCGTTCACTTCATCCCAAGCTCAAAAAAACATCTCATAAACTTCAGCTAGAATGTCCTGATGACTTAGTTTTAAATTTACCTGCGGGGGCAATAAGCCAAATTTTCACTAACCTAATAATGAACTCGCTAATTCATGGTTTTGAAAATATAAACAACGGCATTATAGATATAAAAATAGCCAGCGACGAAACATTTTTAACTATTGATTATAAAGATAATGGGAGCGGTGTTACAGAGCAACAACTTAAAAAGCTGTTTGACCCTTTTTTCACAACAAAACGAGATCAAGGCGGTAGTGGGCTTGGTACACATATAATGTTCAATTTAGTAAAACAAACTTTAAGTGGTTCAATTGAAGCGATTAGCGAACCAGGTGAGGGTTTGCACTACCATATACAATTCCCTAAAAACATGCCTAAACCCCTGCCTATTTTTAATCAGAATTAAATTGGCAGGAATAAAATCAAGCATTTCGAGATAGTGATTTTATTGTTATGATTGGGCAAATTTTTCAAATGGATCAGTACCCCTATGTGGTTTAGTAACCTTATATGTTATCGCTTTAAACAAGACGTTTCATACACGCAAGAAGATTTCGACAAAGCATTAGAGCAAGATTTATTTCGTCCATGTACAGGCCAGGAGCTTTCTACATTTGGTTGGACAAAAGCATTTGGAAAGCACGGTGAAACACTATCGCATTTTTCTCAAAAAAGTATTTTAGTCTGCGCTAAACGTGAAGAAAAGGTACTACCAGCATCAGTTATTAATGAACTTGTCGCTGAAAAAATTGACTTAATTGAAGCTGAAGAAAACCGTCCAGTTAAGAAAAAAGAAAAAGACGAATTAAAAGAAAACATTCTTCATGCTCTTCTACCTCAAGCATTTAAAAAATCGAGCTTACAATTTGCATTTATCGACCAAGAAAATGGCTGGGTAGTTGTTAATAGTGGCAGCTTTAATAAAGCCGAAGAGCTACTTGCATTGCTTCGTAAATCACTTGGTACGCTACCAGTAGTACCTGCATTTGCAAACTACGACTTGGATGTATTTTTAACTGATTGGTTAACTAACTTTAGTACACCGGAAGGCTTTGCTATAGGCTCAGACGCAGAGCTTGAAGAAGCAGATGACAGCGGAGCACAGGTAAAGCTTAAAGGTCATGACTTGTCGTGTGACGAAGTTAAATCACATCTTGAAAGTGGCAAACGCGTAACCAAACTTGCTCTAGATTGGCAAGAACGCGTTAAGTTCATGCTACAAAATGATGGCTCTATTAAGCGCTTAAGTTACTCAGAAACATTAAAAGAAGAAAATGCGGATATCCCAAAAGAAGATATGGCTGTAAAACTAGATGCTGACTTTATTTTGTCATCAGAAGAGATTAAGCAACTTCTTGAAGAACTTACTCTTGGCTTAGGTGATTCTGACGATTTAGCTAAACCTGAACTCTAACTTAGAACTCTTTAATATTCTAAGAGCAAAGGCAAACTTTCGTATTAATAGCTAATTGCCAGAAATAAATACGCCGTTCATTTAAAATGAACGGCGTATTTATTTTATCTTTTTATACCAATCTTGCTTATATATGGGGTCTATTTAACGTTAAGTAAATTACGCTAGAACTAGGCAAAAATTTTTGTATCTAGTTGTTCTAAATAAAAATTTTCACGACGTTAT
>NZ_JJNY01000136.1:0-1603 GCF_000690035.1 Pseudoalteromonas sp. S3431 | reverse complement strand
AATCTTAAGGTGTTAACGATGGCGCGATATTTATAACCTAGTGGGTTAAGTAAATCGAGTAACAAGGAGTTAGTCGCCCTTAAAAAGAACCTGTGAGCAGCGTATATTACACTTATTTGCCTATTTATGGGGAATAACCACACACCATAGACCTTCTTCACGTAAACAAACCAAACTATTGTAGTACCAGTCCGTAATAATATTTAATTAATTTGGGGGGGCTAAATTTGATACAAACTGTATTATTATTTTTGATTACGACTGCATGGATGTACAAAGAAGAGGGAACAATATAAAAGTAATTATCGAGAACAACCAAATTACACAATTATCTTGTCGTTAAATAAAGCCCATATATAAGCCGATTGGTACAATATTAAAAGCTAAATAAAAAGGAGATGACCAAAGTCATCTCCTTTTTAAATTATTATTGGTATTCGCTAAATTAAAGAGGTAACTAATACCTTATTTCAATTAACCTAATAGGCTAAGCGCTGTTTGCGGTAACTGATTCGCTTGCGACAAGATTGATGTACCTGCTTGTTGCAATATTTGGTTTTTCGTCATTTCTGCTGTTTCTGTTGCAAAGTCAGTATCTTGAATTCGGCTACGTGATGCAGATACGTTCTCTGATATATTCGCTAAGTTACTTATTGTGTGGTTAAAACGATTTTGAACCGCACCTAAGCTCGCTCGTTGTGAGTCGATGTTTGCAATCGCGTTATCAATAATTGCTAGCGCATCTTGCGAGCCTTTTTGGCTTGTAATATCAACATCAGCAACATCATTTAGCTTACTTGTTGTTTCTGTGATTACACCAGCTAGTGAATCATCAGACGCTTCTACGCTAAATGTTTCTGAAGAGTTTAATTGAATACCACCTGAAATTCGTGTTGAGTCAGTCGCAGTACCAGCCACACCACTTGTTAGTACAACAGGGACAGCCGTACCCGTTCCGCCATCATCTTCAACACCGGCATAAGACAGAGCTGTCACTGATAATGTACTCGCTACAGGAGCACCAGCAGCATCTGCTGTTGCATAACCTTCTAACGTTATATCTGCACCCGTATTATTAGATACTGATAATACACCGTTTTCAATACTCGCTGTTACGCCATGCTCATCAGTTGCACCATTAATAGCTTCAGCCATTGCTTGCTGGTCGCCATCTGCATTACCTGTAGCTACGTATGAAACCTTCTCGTCGTTAAGCTCAAAACTAACCGTCTCGCCAGAAACTGTTGCAGCACCACCAACAACTACCGTGGCCTCTGTTCTAGCTTGCGCACTAACACCTGTAGAGCTCGTTACACTGTTAATTGCAGCAGCTGTATCTTCTGCGCTAGCGCCTGCAGCAATAGTAACTTGAGCGTCATTACGTCCAGAGATATCATATGTACCGCCTGCATTTGTACTTGCCGCAGCGGTAGAAGCAGCTGCAGCTGTAGCAGTACCAAAACCTTCGTTAGCAGTACCACCTTGTAAATCTACTTGGTTAGAACCAATTTTTTCTGCCGCTACACTAGACAGTGATACGTTAATTGTTTCGTTTGCATTTGCACCAATTTGGAATGATTTCGAACCGAAGCTGCCGTTCAAT
>NZ_JJNY01000135.1:0-555 GCF_000690035.1 Pseudoalteromonas sp. S3431 | reverse complement strand
AAATAAAAGCTAAAGGTATTTTGTTTCCTGCCGTTAACTTAATCAGTAAGGGGCTTGTACATAAATTTGTTACGGCTCTTGGTTAAATCAAAACAGTACTTTTACGAAAGTAATCAGGAGTTTTATTATGATTTCAGTAAACACAAATGTATCTTCATTAAACGCACAACGTAACCTATCTCAATCAGGTTCTGACTTAGCGACATCAATGGAGCGTTTATCATCGGGTATGCGTATTAACAGCGCGAAAGATGATGCGGCAGGCCTACAAATTTCAAATCGTTTAACATCACAAGTAAATGGTTTAGGCGTAGCGCAAAGAAATGCAAACGACGGTATTTCAATGGCGCAAACAGCTGAAGGCGCGATGAGTGAGTCTACAAGTATTTTACAACGTATGCGTGAATTAGCACTACAATCAGCGAATGGTTCAAATTCATCAGAAGACCGTGAAGCGCTACAAAAAGAAGTATCAGCTTTATCAACAGAGCTAACACGTATTTCAGATACGACTTCGTTTGGTGGTCAGCAATTATTGAACGGCAGCTTCGGTTC
>NZ_JJNY01000134.1:0-8458 GCF_000690035.1 Pseudoalteromonas sp. S3431 | reverse complement strand
AGCCCACTAGGTTACAAACCTCGCGCCGCGATTTAATCGCCCCTAGATTGAACAAATTTCAATTCGCAAAGATCAACACGCCCTAGTAAATGACAACTTTAGCATTGTTAAACTCATAGTTTAGCAATGCGCCACTATTTGATTGCTGTACAAGCATAGCTTTATTTAAACCGTACAGTCTAAATAGCAGGGGGGCAATAATAGATACCGCAGAGCCCGTTGCACTGTCCTCATTTACTCCAAACTGAGGGGCAAAGTATCTAAAATGCGCTATGGCATTTTTCTTGTCTTTACTTTTTATACTAAGGGCAATTACTGCATTTTTGTGGAGTTTACTCAACGCTTTAAAATCAACGTGTAAGCTTTTTAAATCGTCTTTTTCAACGTCTTTACTAAATTCTTTACTAAATTCTTCATTAAATAATACAACCGTATAACCGTTTTTATCACCGGTACTGTAGGCTGCTTTTATTGCGGATGAAAACACACTTTTTAACTCACCTTTAGCTAATTCGCTTTTTTTAGGCTCTATACTTTTTAGTAACAACTGGGCGCGTTGTTTTTTTACTCTTATAGTAAAGCGCTCATGACTCATTGATGTAAATACTTCAGGGCAATAACCAAAATACTTTATTAAAAAATTAGCGGCCGCTAAAGTACCATGCCCACAGCGTTTAATTTCACTTGTTTGGTTAAACCAGCGAATATTACAATGGCGTTTAGTTATCTCATTTTCATTTAAAAATACGGTAGCAGGGTGGTTTGATTGTGATGCAATATATTGCATTGTTTTTGATGTTAACCCAATTTTATAAATAACAATTAAAGCACTAGAGCCTTTTAAGTTATTTGCAGGGCTATAAAAAACAGATTCGGTGGAAGTGAGTTTTATACAACGAAGCGTAAGCCATTTGGGCTTACGCTTCGTTAAAAAAAGAGTGTTATCCTTTGCTTGCATACGCGTCGTTATGAACGCCCGCAGCACGACCTGATGGATCTGCATTGTTTTGGAACGATGCGTCCCATGCAAGTGCTTCAGGAGTCGAACACGCTACCGATTTACCATGTGGTACACATTTAGCTGATGCATCACCAGGAAAGTGCGATTCAAAAATAGTACGGTAGTAGTAAGCTTCTTTTGAATCTGGCGTATTAATAGGGTATTTAAATTTAGCATTTGCAAGCTCTTGATCGCTCACTTGCTCATTTACAAACTCTTTTAACGTATCAATCCAGCTGTAACCAACACCGTCTGAAAATTGCTCTTTTTGGCGCCATAAAACTTCATCAGGCAAGTAGCCATCAAAACCTTCACGTAAAATGTGTTTTTCAATTTTGCCATCTTTACACATTTTGGCTTCAGGGTTGATACGCATAGCAACATCAACAAATTCTTTATCAAGGAACGGTACACGTGCTTCAACGCCCCATGCTGCCATTGATTTATTAGCACGTAAACAGTCAAACATATGCAGTTTTGATACTTTACGGTTTAGCTCTTCATGAAACTCTTGTGCGTTAGGGGCTTTATGGAAGTATAAGTAACCACCAAATAGCTCATCAGCACCTTCGCCAGATAACACCATTTTAATGCCCATCGCTTTAATTTGGCGAGCCATTAAGTACATAGGTGTAGAGGCACGAATTGTTGTTACGTCGTAGGTTTCTATGTGGTAAATCACTTCACGTAATGCATCAATACCTTCTTGGATGGTAAAAATGATAGGGTGGTGAATAGTACCAATCATGTCAGCTACTTTTTGGGCCGCGGCTAAATCAGGTGAACCCTCAAGGCCTACTGAAAAAGAATGCAACTTAGGCCACCATGCATCGCTTTCGTCATTATCTTCAATACGTTTGGCAGCAAAGCGCTGGGTGATAGCAGAGATAACTGATGAGTCTAAACCACCAGAAAGTAATACACCGTAAGGCACGTCACACATTAGCTGGCGTTTAACGGCCGCTTCTAATGCATCTTTAACGTCTTGGGCTTGTGCGTTGTTATCTTTAACTGCATCAAACGTTTCCCAATCACGCTTGTAATAAGGCGTCATTTTACCATCTTTGCTGTACAGGTAATGCCCTGGTGGAAATTCTTCAATATGCTTACAAATTGGAGAAAGTGCTTTTAGCTCAGAAGCAACGTAAAAGTTACCGTGCTCGTCGTGACCAGTGTAAAGCGGGATAATACCAATATGGTCACGGCCAATTAAGTAGGCTTCATTTTCTTCGTCGTATAAACAAAATGCAAAAATGCCATTTAGATCATCTAAAAAGTCAGGCCCTTTTTGTTTATAAAGCGCTAAAATAACTTCACAGTCTGATTGAGTTTGAAAAGTAAAATCAACATCTAGCTCTGCTGCAAGTTCTTTATGATTATAAATCTCGCCGTTAACCGCTAAAATATTTGTTTTTTCAGGATTGTATAAAGGCTGTGCACCGCTTGATACACCAACAATAGCTAAACGCTCATGCACTAAAATAGCTTTTTCAGATGCGTATACACCAGACCAATCTGGACCTCGGTGTCTAAGCAGCTTTGACATTTCAATTGCTTGGGTACGCAATTGAGTGGGATCAGATTTTATATCTAATACCCCAAAAATTGAACACATAGTAACTCCTCATTCCTATTATGTGTGCAGCAAAGCCAATTTGCTGTGCTGCGAAACCTTGTTTTATCAGAAAAAATTACTCAAGTCACATAGCTTTTACAATTAATTAAGAATAATTTATGCACCAAGTTATATTTAACTGCACCAAAGTGGTTAATGTGTGGTGCCTGCTGCTATTTTTACGTCACTATTATTGTTCAAAGCTTGCGCAACCATCACTTTCAGCGCGTTAATAACGGTTTCCTCACTCATGCTTGGTGCGCCATTGTGGTGCACAGCTTGGCTTGGTAAATAAGGAATATGCACAAAGCCACCTTTCATTACAGCGCAGTGATCATTTATGTAATGCATAAGACCATACATAACGTGATTACACACATACGTGCCTGCCGTATTCGAAATGGCAGCTGGTATATTACTGTTGTGCAATGCTTGTAACATGCGCTTTATTGGTAAGTTTGTGAAATAGGCATCAGGGCCATTTTTTTCTATTGGTGTATCGACAGGTTGATTACCTGCATTGTCTTTAATACGTGCATCGTCAACGTTTATTGCTATTCGCTCTATTGATATTTCACTGCGCCCACCGGCTTGGCCTATACACAAAACAACCGCCGGATTGTGCGACTCAATAGCGTTTATAAGCTGACTAATAGACGTATTAAACTCACAGGCAAGTTCTAGTGTACATATTTTATGTTTCATGATGATAGTTTCATCAAGTTTTTGCACTGCTTGCCAAGAAGGATTGATAGCTTCGCCATCAAAAGGCGCAAAGCCGGTAATTAATACACTCGCCATTGAAGAAGTTGATTTAGTCATTAAACACCAAGCTATACATTAAAATAATATTAACGGCGAGTAAGGTAACTGCCGTCGGAATTTGAACCTTTATTACATGGTACTTATCTTTTAAGTCTAAAAGAGCGGCAGGAATAATATTAAAATTGGCTGCCATCGGCGTCATTAACGTACCGCAATAGCCGCTATACATACCTAGCGCCACTAAAGGTGCAGGGCTTGCGCCATGACCTTCAATTAAAAATGGCATCGCTATACCAGCAGTCATCACCGGGAATGCAGCAAACGCGTTACCCATAATCATGGTAAAAAATGCCATACCTATACAATACAAAACAACCAGCATAAAACGGTTATCAGGGGCTATAAATAAAGTAACTAGTTCTTTAATAGAGTCGCCTGTTTGCGCCACAATAAATACCCCACCAAGCATGGCTAGCATTTGCGGTAAAATGGCTGCCCAACCAATAGAATCTACTAAACGGCGTGATTCGCTTACGGCTTGAACAGGGCTACCACCGGTTATTTTCCAGCCAACAAGTAATGCAAAAATACAAGCAATGGTTAAAGATGCAAGTGTTAAATGGCGTTGATCAAGTAAGTAAACATTGTTTATAGCTACATTATCAAATAGTACAGTAAAGACTACGGTAACAATTGGGATCATTAAAGCGGGAATAAATAACTTATTGCCAAGAGTTTTAGCGCTTTGGTTTTGATCCTGCTCGCTAGGAATAGAGTAACTTCCCATGGAAACTAAATTTAAGCCGGCTAATAAAGCAATGAGTAATACGCTAATACCCACCATTAAATACGTTGTTTGTGCACCAAGAGTTGCAATAGCAAAATCACCAAGTAAAAAGCTACTGCCAAATAAAAACCAAAATAGGGCGGTTGTAAGCCTTTTTGGATGATTTTTGTCTTGCAGGGTACGTACTACTAAAAACATTACCATGATGCCAATAAGTAGGTATATGTTTTCAATGGTCACGAGTGCAGTGCTTGTATGCGATACATCAGTATTAATTACTTTACTCATAGTATTGGCTCCGGTGCATTGTACTTTTGAACCGCTTTTGCAATTTTACTTTCGAGTCGAGCTAGTCTAAATAAGTGGATAACCAAGGCGCATAGCGCGGTAGGGATTGCCCATAGACCAATATGCAGCGGTTCAATACCGGTTATGCCGTTTTCTTTTAAAAATGCATCCATAAGTAAAACAGCACCAAAGGCTATAAATATGTCTTCCCCAAAAAATACCGCAATATTATCAACTGCCGCCGCATGCGCGCTGATCATATCTTTTACGGGTTTAGGCAATTCGCCATATTTATTTGTAGCAGCTCCTAATGCCATAGGAGCAAGCAAAGGGCGAACTGTTTGTGCTTGCCCTCCGAGTGACAGTAAACCAAGTGCAGCCGAGCATTCTCTAACAATAAAATAAAGAGCGAGTATACGCGCGCTGGTGGCTGTTTTAATTTGTGAAATCCAATCGCGCGCACGTTGTTGTAATCCATAACGTTCAAGCAGTGCAATAACAGGTAAAATTAAAATGAAGCTCGCTAATTGGCGCGAGTTCATAAACTTTTCGCCAAATGTTTGCAGCAAGCTGATAAAATCAAGATTGACTGCCCAGCCGGTCGCAAGTCCTGCAAAGGTAACCACTAGTAAAGGATTAAAGCGCAGTGCAAAACCGATAACTACAACAGGAATGCCAATAAGCGGCCAATAATTTAAATCGAACATAGTTTTCCTATTTATTTTTAGAATGTTTTTATAGGTTATTTTTAAGTGCAAGGCTCAATTGATGCAGGTGTCCGTCAAGTTTCAGCTTCGCCTTTGCTGCTTCTTCAAACGTTACATATTTAAACTCAACAGTATCTAAAGGTCTAAATTGTGCAAATTGATGTAAGTCGGCTTCAATAACAGTGCCTAAAAGCGGATAGCCCCCTGTGGTTTGGCCATCATTTAGTAACACAATAGGCTCTCCATTTGGTGGTAGTTGAATACTCCCAGGACTCACCCCTAATGATGGCAAAGAGTGCGAATGTGCCAAATTATTTTTATGCTCAAGCCTTACGCCCATTCGGTTGCTGTTACTACTAACTTTAAATGCGGTAGATACAAAGTTGCTAAGTAAAGGCTGGCCTAATAAATTAGCATGAGGACTTTGGTGCAGCCGTATAAGCTTGCGCTGGGCGGGGGCCATTGCGCCTACTTTTATAAACTCTCCATAATAAGGAGTAATAGGTATTTCATCACCAGTGGTGAGAACTCTACCTTCAATACCAGCAAAACACGCGTTTAAATCTGTAGATTTAGAGCCCATAACCTCAGTATTTTGTATACCGCCTTTCACTGCTAAATAAGCTCTTAAGCCTGCTCTACCAGTAGCAAAGCTCAGTACTTGTTTGTTTTTTACTGCATATGTCCAGCCAGGATAAATTGCATGTCCATCGAGGGTTGCTTGCAAATCGGCACCATGCAGTGCAATTACTGTGTCGCAGGTAAATTCAAGCTCGCACAAACCAACGGTTATTTCTAAAACGGCATCATTGTCGTTATTGTTAAGTAATCTATTAGCAATTATTTGTGCAATAGGGTCCAAGCTACCCGCTTTGCTTACACCTAAATGGCGGTAGCCTTCACGGCCAAAATCTTGAATTGTAAGCAATACACCACTTTTAAGTACTTTAATCATGATTTGCTCCTTTATTAACGAGCGGAACAAATTCAAGCGTATCGCCTGGTTGAATTAAACAAGGTTGCTCAGAGGTCGAATCAAACAAAGCAGTGTCTGTATGACCTATTATGTGCCAACCACCAGGGGTATCTGCGGGGTAAATTCCGGTTTGTGCAGCACCTATCGCAACAGAACCTTTAAGAACTTTAATGCGAGGCTCGTCACGCCTTGGTGTGTATAATTGCTCATTTAAGCCATGTAGGTAAGCAAAACCGGGCTGAAAGCCTAAAAATAAAACGTGGTACTTGGTGTTACTATGAATATTAATAACTTCATCGGCACTTAAATTATGATAGCGAGCCACGTAATTAATGTCCTCACCCTTATAGGTTGTTTCGATTAAGTGATGCTGCCCCTTAAATGTACTCGTTTTAATATCATTCCACAGCGAAGGTAGCACTTGTAACCACTGTTTTAAGTGTTTATCTGATTTTAAATAAAGAGTGAGCGAGTTCATGGCGGGCACCAAATCGCTAAATTCATCAGTGCTTTTACAGTGGCTAGTTAAAGCCCAAATTTTCTTTTGAATAGAGAGTCTATCTGTAGCGTCTAAATGCGATGCATCAAACAGTAAGCTACTGTTTGTTAATGCATAAATATGAGGAGCTGGCTTCATTAAATAAACCTATTTGTACAACATAATTTAAACGTAACACAGTTTTATTAATTTATTTACACCATTGCGACTAAGTGGTTATTTTAATTTGCTCAGCTTAGTTTAAGAGTATTTTTATATTCAATTAATCGTATTTAACTTATTGAGGACTAAAACTTAATACGCTTCGTACTAAATAAGTAATTAGCTTGAAATGAAAATTAAGATAAGGAGGTCTTAATTAGCACGCACTTGTTTATGAGGTACTTTATGAAACACCAGCATTTATTATATTTATCAGGCGCTGCTATTATATTTAGCGCAGGCAGTTTTGCTTTATCTATGGAAAAGGTTGAGCACAGTAATGTCGAAGCAACCATGCATGTAGAAACTATTGTACTTGGATCCGGTTGTTTTTGGGGAGCCGAAAAACGCTACGAAGCGCTTAATGGCGTTATAGATGCTGAGTCGGGTTACGCTGACGGCAAAGGCTTTAAAGCAACGTACAGAAACATTACTGATCAGTCTCGTCGTTTTGACGAGAACAATTATGCTGAAGTTGTACAAGTTATGTATAACAGCAATATAATTTCAGCAGAAGATCTATTAAAAAACTATTTTGAAAGTCACGATCCTACGCAAAAAAATCGCCAAGGGAACGACATCGGTACGCAATATCGTTCAATCGTATTAACGAATACCGATGCGCAGGCTAAAGTTGCAGAGCAAGTTAAGTCGAAATATCAGCAACTTTTAACTGATGCGAGCTACGGCAAAATTGAAACAGTTATTAAACCGCTTCAAGGCTTTGTATCGGCAGAAGAGTATCATCAAAATTATTTAGAAAAGAACCCTAATGGCTATTGCCCAGATCATTCTACCGGTGTTGTTTTTAATAAAACACCCGTAGAAAAAGTAGATAACACTGCTTTATTAGCAGGAAAGCAAATCGTAGTCTTAGATTCACGTGAATACTGCCCATACTGTGAAAAATTCAAAAAAGCAGTCGCAAATGACTACAAAGGGACAATACCAATGTCGTTTCGCCATGCTGACCAACTTGATGATTTAACTATTAAGTCAGCCACGTGGGCAACACCGACCATTTTGTTTTTAGAAAATGGCGTTGAGGTATATGGCCGTCAAGGTTACGCAACGCCTGAAGAGTTTTATAAAGCATTAGGCGCTTTTAAATTAGGTAACAGCGATGCTTACAAAGTTGCATTTGATGCGCGAACAGATAGACCTTACTGTAAAGAGTACAAAGAGTTTAAAAATACACCTGACGGTACTTTTGTAGATAAATTAAGTGGTGAGCCACTATTTGATACAAGCGATAGGTTTAACTCAGGTACTGGTTGGTTGTCGTTTACTCATCCAGTAAAGAACAATGTAACACAGCATGACGACAGTAGTTGGGGTATGACTCGCATTGAGCTTCGCTCAAAAAGTACTGGTATACACTTAGGGCACTTGTTCCCAGGTGAAGGTCCAAGAGGGCGCGATCGATATTGTATTAACGCAACCGTACTTGATTTTGTACCGCGAGATAAAAGTTAAATTAAAATTATTCCAGACATAATTTAATTTTCAAAAAAATATTAGGGCGTGTTGATCTTTGTGGATTGAAATTTGTTCAATCTAGGGGCGATTAAATCGCGGGGTGAGGTTTGTAACCTAGCGGGCTAAGTAAAAACCGAGCAA
>NZ_JJNY01000133.1:0-748 GCF_000690035.1 Pseudoalteromonas sp. S3431 | reverse complement strand
ACCTCAGGGCGTGTTGTTAGCATTTTTTTGCACCTTTATAGACGTATAAAATAGTAACAACGCAATTTTTATAAAATTCAATTTGTGCTACTGAAGCAAAAGGAGACTCATCGCATTTTAAAAATTTATAACTAAATACATCAGAGTTTTCTCCATGAGGATCTAATGGATGTAATAGCATTTTAGCCAAAACACCTAATTCAACATGTACGCCTTGTATTTCATGAGCATCTTCACCCTCAATGAAATACACAAAATCTGGGATAACTTGCACGTCACTTAGCCAAGAAAAACCTGTTTCATGGTAATAGAGTCCTCGAGCTATATGATCAAAACAGCTATTAAGTCGCAGGCTATCAAGTGGGACTTCTAAAGAATCCACATATCCATCTTTCGATTTTAAGCTAACGTCTTTTGCATTTGAAAATATCTTTTGTGCTAACGTAGGATTTCTATCAATAGCACGCTTTAACTTTTTAACCATATAAGGTGCTACAACACCACTTGCCATTAATTCTGAAACCAACACATACATCAAAAATTCGTCGTCACCAGACTTCTTTGAGTTATGTTCATCACAAGATGGTACTGTAATTAAATTAGCTCGAAAATTACTATCACAGTCAATATCTTTTATCTGTGGAAATAAACATTTGGGAGGAACATGTTCTTTTGATACTTCTTGACGTTCACACATGTAACAGCGACTCACGAACTCTCCAAAATGCTAACAGCTTATTGAACACCA
>NZ_JJNY01000132.1:0-6056 GCF_000690035.1 Pseudoalteromonas sp. S3431 | reverse complement strand
TATTTTTCGGGGGGATTACCACCCCTTTTTTTGTATTTGATAAAAAGCATGTTCGTACTCAATTCGTTGTGGCCTTGGCATTGTGAACTACCTGTTTTAATAATACTCCTTTGAAGGTAGTTGACTTATGTCATGAAGCAAGTGATTTGACCCCTTTTCTTTTTGAAGCAAGTGATTTGACCCCTTTTTTCGGACCCCTTTTTTCGTGGTATTTCGTATGTCGTGAAGCAAGTGATTTGACCCCTTTTTTTGGTGTGACCCCTTTTTTCGTGACCCCTTTTTTCGTATTGTTTTTTAGAAAATCCGTTTGATAAGTATAACTAGTCTAATTTAAATCCGCCCAAGTACTAAAATTCCCGGCTAATATCCACTTACCAGGTTTAGTTGCGAGATATGGATGTTTGTTAATTGCATCAATAGCGTCGTTCAGAGGTATGGTACCAGCTGTGACGAGCTTTTTCAGTGAATTGATTTTTTTGTATAAATTTATGAGCGACTTGCCTTTAATCCCAAGATCGACAATCAGCGATATCATTTGTTCTCGAGAACTTATATGTGCATCATTACTGCTCTCATCAAATACAACACTATCTGGCAGTTCTAATCCTAAATCAAGCATTGCCCCGAACACATTTTTTGCCGATACTGCTTGAACCTTCAAAACACTTCTTATCCCGCCCCAAGAGTGACTAATATTTAAGTAGGGATTATCAACATTTGTATATTTAAAGGCAACAGAAATAGGAACTGATGCAGCAGCTTGCAACCAAGGTTCAAATTGTTGAGAGACATGATAGCCTGCAGAAAATCCATATTCTTTCTCGACTATATCACCAATGTCAAGAGACATCAGATAGGGAATTCCCACCCCTAACTCACTACTTCGCGAAGTTATATAACCTCTACCTTCTGCTTTGCCCACATCGTTCTCATCAAGTTGCCATTGACCATATTCCACATCAAGTGGATGATAGCGTATATTGTCAACGGGTGAGAATTTCAATTGTCCACCAAATTCTGCTGCAATCAGGTGAGCTTTCGCTAGAGGCCCTCGGCCACTCATAGTGGCTGGAGGAATAACACTGTGTTTTGCTAAAGCATTTAAGCCATCAAGAGTCCCTAGACTTTTCTCAGCATTATCTCTGTATCCCGCTGATGTTTTATCGGTACACTCTTTCCAAGGCCCACTACTCGATGTTGCAGTTTCTATATTCTCAGCTCCTTGTCTCAACCAATCACTTTGAACGACAAGACGCTGAACGACATTACTTTTATCGGCAATTTGTTGTTCATTCTGACCATAGGTTACAACTTTTTGTAGTTCCCTTTGAACAACTGCTTCAGGTCGATTATCCACAAATCCTTGCAGGACATTACTTTTTTTCTGCCCAACATTATTAGCTATCGCTCGACTTTGATTCTCTTTTGGTTTTTCTACTTGTTCATACATAACTCAAACCTTTTTGAATTAGCTTTATTCGTTGTTATAGGCTTTCTTCAATTGCCTATAACAATTGGGCTAAAAGACGTTTTAATGGGTTTTAGGTTTTGTTATAGGCGTTTTATACATAAACTACATCGTTTTTAAGTCCTGCAACCACCATGAATTATATGTCTTTTCTAGCTCAGTAACATTTGCACCATATGCTTTAGCGGTAGTTGTATTCTTATACACATGGTCATTTGCTGGATTATATACTTTCACATCGCCCTTGAAAGGCCCCCAAGGATATGAATCACTTTTGCTAGAATTTTTCGAGTATGAAATTATTTGAGCATTAGCTGGGTGATTTCCACCACCACCCGCTTTTGGCACTATATGATCAACCGCAGCTAGGTCAGTTGATAAATCACTAGGACTAAGCAGTCTTGAGCCATCATTATCGTCACTTAAAAGATCAAAAGATCCGATTAATGTTTCTTTTTTAACAGTTTTGGTTTTATTATTACCTAAAAGACTATGTCTTTCACCACTCGAAAATAGTTCCCCCGGACCAGATCCTGCCCACCCAGAACCAGTATATTGCGACCCTTCTATCGGTACTAAAAAGGCCTCGCTCTTAACCCGCTGTTTTACTTGTGATTGTAATCTCCGCTGCGCAACAGAATTAACAATAGCTATACTTTTATTCTCTTTTGACTTTTCTACTTGTGCATACATATTTACAAACCTTTTTAAATTGGACTTTAGCGATTGTTATAGGCTTTTCTTTATTGCCTATAACAATTAGGCTAAAAAGCGTTTTAATGATTTTTAGGTTTTGTTATGGGCTTGAGATTAAGCTGAGTAACTACTCACATCTTTACCGTTCTTATCTTCGATCTGACTCTTCCAAGATGTCGGCAATACGGAATCACCTGTATATCCTAATTGAACCCTCACAATCAATGGGTCTCCTGTAGCCTCCATTGCTTTTTTATTTTCTCTTTCGTATTTTCGCCAATCACCCCATTTATTCTCAGGACCATCTTGCGGAACCATATTTTGCCATGTCCCAGACCCCCCAAGACTGTCCGCAATAAGATGACCACCATTATGTCCAGCATTAATATTTTCCGCTTCCAAATTCCCCAACCAACCAATAGTAGATTGCAGTGCTGGAGATCTTCCCCCTTTAACGTTACTTATAACTTTATAGGCCGACGTTACACGCTTTTCACTATCTTGTACCGCATTCACATCTCCACCACTTTTGTCTACTTTCTTAAAATTAGCTCTATTATTATCTAGCAAATCAAAGGCAGATTGTGCATTAAAGTTTAGTTTGCTCCTGTCAACCTTAGATAAATCTAATCGCTGAATCACATTTTTTTTTGAGCAGGGCTTAAACTGAGCAGTAGCTTTATAATAACTACCACTATCTTTTGTTTTTTCTTTTTGTGCATACATATCTCAAACCTTTTAAATTGGACTTTATCGCTTGTTATAGGCTTTTTAGTTGCCTATAACAATCCCAGATACACCACACAGTGGTGGATGTGGCGTTTATTCTGACTATCTCATTATCATTTCTGGACTTTTAACACCTATTTTGGCTGTTAAAAGTCCACTTTTTTAAACTTCATCTACTTCCCATTAGCGGTGGATCTTTAATACCCGCATGGGCTGTTAAAGCGCCACTCTTTTGGTCATCTATTCACAACCCGTCAATCTCATCCAGCGGTGAACTTATTCCCTCAAGAGATAAGGGGTCATAAGAGATAAGGGGTCAAGTCACTTGCTTCACAACACTTAACTTAAAACAAAGCTTGTCAATTCGACATGACGCTCTAACTTAGTCACATACTCTCTGCTCTTGCCCCTATCACATCGGCTTCATGTTCTAATTTTGGATCATCATTCACCGCTTGCCCTGCAAACTGGGTAGTGGCTTGTACGCGACCTTGCATTTGCTGGCCAATGTGAGAGAAAGGTAAGGGGTCAAGAAAGGTAAGGGGTCACAAGAAAGGTAAGGGGTCAAGTCACTTGCTTCATAACACTTAACTTAAAACAAAGCTTGTCAATTCGACATGACGCTCTAACTTAGTCACATACTCTCTGCTCTTGCCCCTATCACATCGGCTTCATGTTCTAATTTTGGATCATCATTCACCGCTTGCCCTGCAAACTGGGTAGTGGCTTGTACGCGACCTTGCATTTGCTGGCCAATGTGAGCAAGCTCATGCCCTAAATGGCGGTCTTGCCCCGGGCTGATGTGTACTTCTCTGCCTTGGGCATAGGCGTGGGCATTAAGTTGCGCGGGCTTGGATGAGTTGGTATGCACAGCAACGTGGCTTAAATCGACGCCCATCATGCTGCCTACGTTGTCTTTTAAACGCGTTTCTCGGCTTATTGCTTGGCGTTGTACGGGGAGCGTGTCGTGTTCTTGCTGCTTTTGATTAAGTGACTGGTACATAAAAATTCCAAGGTATAATAATAGGTTAAATGAAGCTGCCGCATATAAGATGTCAATGAATAAAAAGCAGCATTAATGCATTTTAATAATGTAACGAATCGGTTGAATGGGGTTGTCCACCAACGGTGCCAAATTAGGCGTGCCGTTTAGGCCGTCGCAGGCTAAAAAGCCGTCGGGGATTTGTGCGCCGCTGTAGAGTAAAATACAGCCAATTGGCACGCTAACTTGTTGGGTATTTGCGTTAGCCGCACTGTAGCTTGACGTTTCATAAACTCGGCTGGTTGGTGTTGTGGCGCTTGATGAAGAGGCACCGAGTAGCTGCCCCTCTACAATTAAATCTCCTTGAATACACACACTTTGTTGAAAAACCGTATTGGCTTGATGGTGTTCTGGCAGTGAAAAAGTCAGTACTTGCCCCGCTGCAGATGACTTCTTCGTAATGCCATCATCGCTTTGAATAAACGCTGCATCTAAAAACTCGGCAAACTGCGCCTGGGTTGGTTTTGCACCTGTAATGAAGTAGCGTTTTAGCTTTTCTCGAAAGGTCGTAAACATGGCTTAGTTGTACCGTATAATTACGTGATTACGCAATTACACGCTCTTGCCATATATCGTTGGAGAGGTTGAATATACTGTGTTTTTGTACTAAATCATTTTCAACTAATTTAAGTACAACAACGGCAACATCACCTAAATATCGTTTTAAAGCAGGGTCTAGGTCGTACGTTTTAAAACCAGCTCCATCATCAAAAATGGTGATTGGATAAATACCGCGATCAGGACCATTTTTAACCAAAAAGTAATCCCCCGTGTAAAACTCTGTTGCGCCAAACATGGCAGGCTCAACCGGGGTCACTGGAAAGTCATCACTAGCGGCGACTACACGACCAGCATAGCCAAGCACATCTGCAATATCTTCTACCCTGTGTAAGTCAGTTGTTTGCATACCTAAATATTGGTTCATATCAGCACGAACCTGATAAATAACACTATTTAATAAGTTTAGGCTTCTAGCTTTATTACTATCACGAGCACTCAGTTCTTCAAGTTTTTGGATCACGTTTACAAAATTATTCATAGGGTTTTCCTTTTAGAGGGAGGGGGTGTTTGAATTGATGACTAAATTAATAACTGGTTGCCTTAGAGAAAGAATTTGCCAGTTGAGTCATAGGAATAAAAAATGTCATTTACTTTGTATAAATCATAATAAGCATGTGAGCTGTTGAGCAATATTGTAAGGCTGGAGTTATCTGCAAATTTAAGAATAACTTGGCTGTTTGTCCCCCAAGTTCCACTAAAGTCCTGCACCCTAAAATAGGTGACTTTTTCGTCAATTATAGCTGTCAATGTAGTGTCATCTGTAAGATCTAAAAAATGAATGGAATTTGCGTCAATAGTAAAGTCAGTAGTGTGTACTTGAGGGTTAATATTAAGCATTTGGTTTTGAAGCTGTTGCCCAAGCGAAGTTAAGTTTTGCTTTAATAAAGCACTATCAATAACCTTATCAACTCTGCCATTAGCGAGATCATTAGCTGAAGCGAAATTTACACTGAAGCGGTTTTTACTCTTTATGAGCCCATCACCAACAGTCACTAAACTGGCTGTCATTTTCCATTGATACTCAAAATCAGCATCATTATCGTAAATAGCCCTAAGCATAAATGCTTGATCTTTATAAATGTCACCTTGAGTTATGATCACCGCATCGCCGTGAACCATGTCAACAGGTTCATAGCGGACCACAGACTGTAAAGAAAATGAGCTTGATAGTTCATTTACTTGCCATATGCGGTTTTCACTCTTATTCGTTTGGGCGTTCAATAACACCAAATCACCATCAACAAGCATATAACCATCAATTTCACTAGGAACGTTATCAATATCGATGTTTTGTGTTGTCTCAACACATGCAATCAGCAGCGGCAACAAATTGGGGCATGTAAGCGCTTCTACTTTTTGATTTAACCAGCCACCGTGTTGTGCGGTAGTCAGCTTGCTTGTATCACCCATTTGAATATCTGCAAACGTTGCAATGGGTAAACTAGTAGTTTGAATATTAGATAACCTAGCCCCATCACCAATAAATTCACCTGCTTCAATGCGCGAATCCGTCACCGTTCCCGCTTGGGTTAAGTCAATTTGCGAAGGGAGATCAATCTG
>NZ_JJNY01000131.1:0-1153 GCF_000690035.1 Pseudoalteromonas sp. S3431 | reverse complement strand
TAGTTTAGATTTGAGCTAAATTCTTTTCTGCCCAAACCGTTTTTCCATCCAGTAATGTTTCAAGTGGTGTTCGACCGCAACATACTTTTCCTTGATGAGTCCGATCATTGTTGTAGTAATCCATCCATTCGTCCAGATCTTTTTGTAGTTCTTCCATTGAATCGTACAACTTTTTGCGGAATGTGATTTGATAGAACTCGTTTAAAATCGTCTTATGGAAACGCTCACAGATACCATTTGTTTGCGGGGACATTGCTTTCGTTTTTGTATGGTCGATGTCGTTAATTGCCAAATATAGCTGATAATCATGATGCTCAACTCGCCCACAATACTCAGTTCCTCGGTCAGTTAATATTCGAAGCATAGGCAATTTGTGACCTTCGAAATAAGGCAATACTTTATCATTGAGCATGTCAGCCGCTGTAATTGGCGTTTTCGTTGTGTAGAGCTTCGCAAAGGCGACTTTACTGTAGGTATCCACAAAGGTTTGTTGATAGATACGACCAACACCTTTAAGGTTACCAACATAAAATGTGTCTTGTGAGCCAAGATAACCGGGATGCGCTGTTTCAATTTCACCACAGGCTTCATCGTCATGTTTTTTCTTTTCTAGCGCAGCAACTTGGGCGTCAGATAAAATAATGCCTTCATTAGCGACTTTGTTTTCCAATGCTTTCAATCGTTTTTTGAAGTTTTCTAAATCGTGACGCAACCAGATTGAACGAACACCACTACCTGAGACAAACACGCCTAACTTACGAAGCTCATTGCTGGTTCTATGTTGACCGTGAGCAGGATAGTCAACTGCATAGTTAATGACGGCTTGCTCTGTTTCTTCGTCAACGCGATTCTTTATATTTGGTGTACGGCGGTTCTTTTCGATTAATGCATCGATACCACCTTCATTAACGAGTTCTTGATAACGATAAAATGTATCTCGTGATACGCCCATGACTTTACAGGCTCTTGATACATTGCCTAGTTCTTCGGCAAGGTTAAGTAAACCAGCTTTGTGTTTTATGATTGGATTGTTAGTATGCAACATGAGAGTTACCTTTTTGTTTGTTTTGATTTAAAGATTCGACACCTTTATCAAAACGGGTAACTCTCACTTTTTCAAGTTGAATTGTCAGATCTTGTCTGAACTAATACA
>NZ_JJNY01000130.1:0-17216 GCF_000690035.1 Pseudoalteromonas sp. S3431 | reverse complement strand
GGGTTCTTTCTAGGGACGATTAACTCTTTGTTGCTCGGTTTTTACTTAGCCCACTAGGTTACAAACCTCGCGCCGCGATTTAATCGCCCCTAGATTGAACAAATTTCAATCCACAAAGATCAACACGCCCTAGGCAAAAAAAATGGCAAGCTATATAGCTTGCCAACAATAGGGGATATTCAGTGTTTCCAATACTTGCTGTCTCACGGCAAGTACACACAATATAACCATAATATATTTAAGTTACTTTACTGTTAGATGACTCTTTTATGACTACTGTAAAGGGGCTTTACATTGTTTATTGCTCAACCCAAATTATTTCATCGGTAGCAAAGCCCAACTCTTTAGCTTTAGTTAAAAAGTGTTCTTTAAGCTCTTTGCTAACCGTTGGTGTACGCGACAAAAACCACAAGTAATCTTTGTTGTAACTGGTTATAAATGCATATTGATAATCGGGTTGGTCAAGTTCAAAAATCACGTAAGCGCCATAAAATGGACCAAAAAACGAGACTTTAAAATGCCCTGTGTCTGTGCCCTCTACAAACTTGGCTAAGCCTTCGGCGTCATCCCATTTTTTATCATCCGTTAAATACCCTTTGTTAAGGACCTTTACTGTGCCGTCGTCGTTAATTGAATAAGTCGCGGTAACTTGCTCCATACCTTCTTCGAATGAGTGATTAAGACGCGCTATTTCAAACCACTTGCCTTTATATTTTTGTATATCAAAGTTTTTAACGGGTGTTATTCCCTCCGGAGGGCTGGTGCAGGCACTAAGAAAAAATAACCCTGTAATAAGTAAACCGTATTTAATAGCCTTCATGTAAGCTCCTTTTTTAATTACATAAATCGTACGTATTATCTAAATATAGATGGATATAAAGTTTGCTAGCCGATTAAAAAAATTTGCTATAGGATCATATTAATTCTAAAGCAATAAAAATGACCATAGCATGAAAATTTGGGTAGATGCAGACGCGTGTCCTGTTGTTATAAAAGAAATACTTTTTAGAGCTGCAGAGCGTATGAAAATCGAGACTATTTTAGTGGCCAATCACGCAATGCGTATTCCGCCGTCAAAATACATAAGCCGCGTTCAAGTATCGTCGGGATTTGATGTAGCCGACGACGAAATAGTAAAACGTGTTGAAAAAGGTGATTTAGTTATTACAGGCGATATTCCGCTAGCAAGTGAAGTAATTGATAACGGCGGGCAAGCGCTCAATCCACGTGGCGAGCTTTATACCACCGAGAATATCCGCTCAATACTTAACGTGCGCGACTTTATGGATACCATGCGCTCAAGTGGCGTAGAAATGAGTGGTGGGCCGCCGCCACTTAGCCAAACCGATCGCCAAAACTTTGCAAATAACCTCGACCGTATTTTAGCGCAAAACAAGGCTAACTAGTTTGAACACACAATTAGTTGGCTTAGGTGATACGCAATTTAGCGTGGCGGTATACGTAGAAAAAGCGCCGCCAATGCCGTTTTTTGAAACACTCGAATGCCTAGAACCGGTTATAAATGAGCAAATAAATACCATAAACCAGCACTGTGGTAATGGTTGGCGCAAAGTCTTTAACGTGTATGCAAAAGTGCTATTTTCCCTGCCAAGCGAGCATTACTCATTTGCCAAACAAGCCCCTACTTGGCAACAATATCGCGATGAGTATTTACTGCAAAAAAACAGTAAAACCGCCCTGCTATTTAGCGCGCCCAACATTACTATTACGTGTGCAAATAAAGCTACTAGCAATAAAAACCAGCTACACATAATTGCTGGGCGTACGCACGCTAAAAACTTATTACAACAGGGTAAGTTGCATGCACAATTTGATTGGCTCGACGACGAGTTTGCAATAGACACCAGTAACAACATTATTGTGTGCCCATATTTTGATTACAGGCAGCTAAGTAATATAAAAATTGCGAGATTAAGCGAGCTAGTCGCGCAGCTAAAAAAATAACACATTGTAAGGAACGACCATGGCCGGAATTTTAGAGTTAAACGAATTATTAAAATCAATGCAGCCAGCGCTTAAGCAAGGTGAGTATATTTTTTGTTGCTTAGCAGGGAAATTGGCCGATTATGTTCACTTAGAGCCACTTGCCACTTATGTTGAAGAAGAAGGGCTAACCCTTATTTTAAAAGCTGAAACCGCCGATAAAGCAGGTATTACTTACGAGGGTAAATATAATTTAATTACCCTTAACGTACATTCAAGCTTAGAGGCCGTAGGGCTAACTGCTGCGGTATCTGCAAAGCTGACTGAGCATGGCATTAGCGCTAATGTGGTCGCTGCGTTTTATCACGACCATATTTTTGTACAAACAGATAAAGCACAAGCCGCAATGAAAGCACTTGAAGAGATTGGTTAGGGTTGCTGACACAGTAATGATCTGAGTAACGTGGATATTAGTGCGTCGGGTGGCGCTTCGCTTAACCGACCTACAACAATACAAAAGCTGATATTGCTATAGAGCAACATCAGCTTTTTTGTACACATTTGGACTATTTTCGCAGTATTGTTTATCTACTGGCTCAAGCTTAATTTTTTTACCGGCATTTACTACTACGCATTGAGTGTTTTGATCGAGTTTTTGTTTTTGAATTACGGTAAATTCACCTTCGCTGGTAGCGTATAGATTATACTGATATGCATCGTTGCCGCCTTCAAACAATGCGGTAAATAACCCTCCAACTAACCCGCCGATTATTGCCCCACCTATCATTTCTTCTGTATTGCCATCTAAGCTATCTACAAACCCAAAACCAGCTCCTGCGGCTATGCCTGTACCCACTTCTGATGAGAGTGTGACACGTTGCATAGATTCTACCGAGGCGTAATAGCGTTTAATTATTTGATTTTGACCGTTACGGTCAACACCTTGTGATGCGCAACCCGAGAGGAGTAAAACAGCAATTAACGATTTTTTCATGTTGATTCTCTATTTGCTTATGTTGATATAGAAATAGTAAATCTTAAAACATAAAAAATATGTATGTGCTTTGTATGCAGCTGTGAGAAGTTGTAAATGTATGTATAAAATAAAACACCGAGTAAGCATACTCGGTGTTTATGTGGCTATATTACTTAAATTTAAAACTATTTTATTACATACCCACTAAAACCTAGCGCTTTAAAATACAGCTTCGGAATGCCAAATTTGCACTCATTTAGCAATTCGCTAAAGCGCATTCTATCAAGCGGGTAAAACTCATTTTCTAAGTCATGCCCTGTTTGCGTTTTACCTGTTTCAGTTAAACCCAATTGCGCGCACGTTGTAAGCTGGGCTTCGCGCTCAAATGAAGTTTCGGGGCGCATTAAATCTGCAATATAAAGGTTTGCGTCTTTTTTGAGGCTTCCTTTAATTGCTTTTAATAACTCTTTTTTATCGCCGTTATCTTCTAAAAAATGCATTACCAATAAACATAAAACGGCATCGGCTTTAACCGATAATTTATTAACAGGTCCGGTGTGAATATTGACGCGGCTTGCTATGCCTTGCTCATCAAATTGCTGCTGTGCGATAGCAAGCATATCGGCTGATGTATCTTGCGCAGTAAATTGCCATGTAGGGTTTAGTGCAGCCAGTGCAAGCACTTCTTTGCCTGTGCCTGCCCCTACTACCAAAATATGTGCATTGTCGCTTAGCGTTGCTTGTAGTTGCGCATTAGTGAGCTGATGTAATAATTCATAACCAGGAACTACACGGGTTATGCGGCTATCGTATTGTGTTGCTTGCTCGCCTGTAAACGTTGGCATTGTATCTCCTTGTTTTCATTAATGTTGCTTATAAAACTTCAACTGTGGAATATCCACCTGGCTTTTTGGCTACATGCACTTGAGTGGCTACACGCTCGCTCATTTGTGTTACGTGCGATATAACGCCTACTTTTCTGCCTTGTGCTTGCAAAGAATCCAAAGCGTCCATTGCAATGCTCAGGGTTTCGCTGTCTAACGTACCAAACCCTTCGTCAATAAACAAAGAATTGATTTGTACTTTGTTAGACGAAAGCGATGCTAAACCAAGTGCAAGCGCTAGCGATACTAAAAATGACTCGCCGCCCGAGAGCGTATTAACAGAGCGTTGCTCGTCGGCCATGTCGCGGTCGATAATTGCAATGTCGAGCGTTTGCGCTATGGCGGTTAATTCGTAGCGTTTGTTGAGTGTTTTTAAGTGGCTGTTGGCATAGTGCAGTAATATTCTTAGCGTCTGTGTTTGCGCTAAGTTACGCATTTTTTTACCTTCTTTATCTCCAATTACCTTATTAAGCAAGTGCCACTGATCAACCTGTGTTTTAAGTGTAGTTAACTCAGCCTGCTTACCTTCAAGTGACTTTGCGTTTTGGTTGTGTTGCTCAATAGCGGTATTAGTCGCTAGTAATGCGTTTTGCAGCTGCGTTTGTTGCTCGTTTAAGCTACTTAGTTGAGTATTTGAAGCCTCTACATTTTGTGTTGGTTTATCGCTACTGTTGTGTTTTTCAAGCGTAAGTTGCTGCTGTTTTAATGCGGCATTTGCATCTGTTAACGCTTGAGTTAACTGCTCATGCTGATTTAAATGCGCTTTAATAGTATCGCTACTGAGCGTTAGTAAAATTTTGACCTGTTCGTGCGTTGCATTGCTATATTGCGCTTTAAAGTCAGTAAACCACTGGTTATAACGTGCCTCAAGTGTTGCTAGTTCTTGGCTGTTTTCAAGTAAGCGTTGCTCCACATTTTTAAGCGTTATAGCGTGCTCATCTCGTTGTTTTATAGCGTCGTCATAAGCTTTTTGACTCGCTTGAACCTGCGATTGTTTCTGCTCTTGCTCACTTGTGAGTTTTGCTTGGAAGTCGTCTGCGCTTATTTGCTCATTATTAAATAAAGCTGAGCGCTCACTTTGTACCGCGTTTAATAGCGCTTTAGCTTTTACAAACTCTTCATTAAGTACTTTTAACGATTGCTCGTTGTTACTTATAAGCGGTGTGAGCTGCTTTATTTGCTCATTAGCTGTGTCTTGGCGCTTTTGGCTTTGCTCAAGTTGCGTTTGAGTTTGCTGATACTGCGCAACCCGCTCGTGCAGCTCGCTAAGTTCAAGTGTATTGGCTTGTAGTTGCTGCCAAAAATCACTGTTTTCAAATTGGCTATTGAGCGTTGTACCCAGCTCGTTAATTTGTGCACTTAGCTCGCTACGCTTACTCGTTATTTGGTTTTTCTGGTGTGTAAGCTCAAGGTGTTTATTACTCAGTTGCTGCTGTATTTGCTGCTCTGCTTTAAGTGCTGCTTGTAGCTCATTTACTTTAGTTTGCAGTGTACGTTGACGTTTTTGTTGCTCAAAGTATTGCGCTTTCTGATCGTTTAATTGCTTATAAGTTACTTCAAGCTGATCAGGGGGCAAACTAAAAAGTTCTGTGCGAGCTGCTTGCATAGTGTTGACAATTTCAAGCCGCTTGGTGAGTGCCGTTTGTATTACTTGCTCAAGTTGCCCGTGTTCAGCAGTTAAAACGGCATGTTGAGTTTGGTGCTTATGCAGCTCGCTTTGTGCATGATCAAATTGCTTTTTAGCTGTATTAAAAGCATTTTCAAAATCAGTAATTAAGTTATTTAATTGCTGATTTTGATTTACCGCATACGGGTGCTCAGTTGCGCCGCACACTAAACAAGGCTCATTAGGGCGAAGCTCAGTGCGTAAATGTTCTACGTTTTCGCTCGCTCTTAAGTGCGCTTGGTTAAGTGCGTACTCGGTACCTTTAAGCGCTTGCTCGCTGGTTATTAAATGCTGATTAAGTAAAGCATGGGCTTGCTGGCTTTCATTTAACTGCTGATTAAGTACTTGTTGGCGTTGAGTGCTTTGTTTTAGTTCTGCGTTAAATTGCCCGTAACGCTCTCGCTGCTCTTTTAAGTAATCAATACTTTTTAGCTGAGCGTCGCAGTGCTCTGCATTAAATTCATTAAGCTGAGTATTTAATGCCTGTAAAGTTGATTGCTCGCCACTAAGTGCCACCTCGCATTGCTGCACTTTATTATTTTGCGTATTTAAAAGATCGCTCTGATTTTCAAGCTCGCTATTAAGAGTTTGGCTTTGCGCAGCGTTTGCGGTTAATTGCTGCTGTGCATTTAAGTAGGTATTAAAGCTTTGCTGATAGTAGCTCCAGTCTTTTGCTAAAACGTGCAGCTGTGCATGCTCATTAAGCCATTGCTGGCTTTTAGTTGAGTCGGTATTAGCGAGATCAAGCTCGTTATTGCTTTGTTTAAGCTGCTGTGTGAGCTCATCAAACTGAGATTGCTCTTTGGTTATTTGCGACTCAGTACCTTTTACAGCTTGAGTTTGCAAGGCAATGCTGCTGTCGAGCTCTCGCGCTTTAGCTATAACGGGCGCTGCATTTTGTTTTTGCTCATTGGCGTTATTAAGTAGCTCGGTATGCTTAGCAAGCGCGGTATTACGCTCGTTAATTACCGCTAAATGATCAACACTTTTAAGTGATGTTATTTGCTGATCCAACGCCGTATTTTGATCGGTTAATTGAGTAAAACGGCTGCGGTTATCTTTTATTTCAAGCGCCTGCTTGGCTTGTTTTGCCTGCTCGCTTTGAACAACGATACTTTCAAGCGCTGAGCTTGCTTGTTGCTGAGTTTGCTGTGCTTGCAATAAATTTTGCTCAAGCACTGTAGCTTGCTGATACCAGTTAAGTGCTTTTTCGGTTTTGGTCAGCTCTTTTTTAGTGTGTTCGGTTTGCGCTTTTAAATCGGTTAACTTGGTTTGCTGTAACTCAAGTTCTACTGGTGTTAGCAAAGTATAGCTTTCAAGGCCTGCTTTAAGCGCTTCAAGCTTTGCTACTTGCTCTTTATGGCGCTCAAAAATACGCACGCCAATACGGCTAAATTTATCGGTGCCTGTTAAACACTCTAAAAGTTGTGCTCGCTCATCGCCAGTGGCTTTTAAAAATGCAGCAAACTCATGTTGCGCTAAAAGTACGGCACGGGAGAACTGCTCAAAGTTAAGCCCTATTTTGCTCTCAACTTCTTTTATTGTGTGGCTTTTGTCAGCTATTAAGGTTTCGTCTGGCAGGGTTACTAAGGTGTGCTCTGCTACTTTAAGTTTGCCTGTTACTTTTTTATGGGTCCGTGCAATTGTATAGCGCGCACGATAAAGCTGTTTATCTTGCCCTAAAAAGTCGACCTCGGCGTAGCCTTCCCATGTACCTCTGCGTAGTAGGTTCCGCGCATCATTAAGCTTAATGCTGTCGCCATTAAACTCAATTAAGTTACCTTTATCGCCACGTAGCCTCGCTGTTTTTGTATAAAGGGCTAAACATATCGCATCTAAAAAGGTACTTTTACCAGCGCCGGTATCGCCTGTTATTGCAAATAAGCCTGCATCTTTTAATGGGGCTTGAGTAAAGTCTATTTTAGCATCAACTATTGAGGCTAAATTATGAATACGAACTGCGGTTATTTTCATAGTTGTTCTTGCTCCGTAAGCTCGTTTATCACATCACTTAAAAGTGCTTTTAGCTCATCGGGTACACTTTGCCCTGCCATGTCTTTATCGTTTGCAAATGCTTGTTCTAATAAGTTAAGCGGGTTGAGCATTTCAACTTCGCTTAAATCTTCAAATACGGTGTTGTCGTCATTTTGCGCTGATTGTTCACGTACACGTTCAATACCACAAAATTTAATATGCTTGCCTTCAAGTGCTTGTTCTATTTGTTCTCTGAAGGTGGTGTCGGTATCGCTTGATTTAAGCTTTACACGTAAATAAGGCGCTGTTGTATTTTGTGCGGTGTCGAGCGCTTTAATTTGCTCGCATAGTTCGCTTAATGGCACACACTCCCCTTTTGGTAAAACAATTACATCGGCAGAGCGCGGAATGTAAAGGGGGTTTACAGTTGTACTAATATGTTGTTTTTCATCAATAATAAACTCAACAACATTTACTTGGTGCGTGTAGTTACGTTCTGAAAACGACATAGGTATAGGTGTGCCGCTGTAGCGAATAATATCGCTTTTAGCGACTTGTTGCGCTTTGTGTAAATGACCAAGGGCAACATAGTTGGCTTGTTTACCAAATACGTTGGCTGAAATAGACTCCTCACCACCTATCACTAAGTTACGCTCAGAATCACTTGAGATATCCCCGCCTTTTGCGTGTAAATGCCCCATAACTATTAATGGTGAGTTTTGCTCGTTTATATTAGTAGCGTGTTCTAGTGCAAGCTCGTAAGCTTTTGCAACGCCTTGAGAATAACTAGGACCGCTTTCAGTTTGGCTAAGTAAACTTACATCGCTTGCACGTAAAAATGGCATAGCGACGATTACAGCGCGTTTACCATTGGTATTTATGGTAATAACCGTTTCATCGGGTATTGCGACATCAAAGCGCCCTACTACGTGTGTATCAAATTGCGCTAGTAATGGCTGAGCTGCCAAAATACGATTCGCAGAGTCGTGATTACCCGCAATAATGACTATGTGTAATTGTGGGGATGCCTTTTTGGCGTCTTTAATAAATTGGTAAAGCTGATTTTCGGCGCTAGCGCTTGGAGTTGCGGTATGATAAATATCGCCAGCAACTAAAAGTAAGTCTATTTGTTGTTCAACAAGAGTGGCTAATAACCATGTAAAAAAGGCTTGATGTTCAACACGGCGGTCGTGTTCGTAAAATTGTTGGCCAAGGTGCCAATCTGAGGTGTGGAGGACTTTCATGTCACGCTCTTAAAAAACCAGTAAGAGCGCCAATATACCCAAGGCAGTTAAAGATGCAAGCCTAAGGACCATTTTAAGGTTAGGTTAAACTATACCAGCCTACAAAAATAATCGGTAATGTTAGCAATGCCATAATTAGTGGGTACTTTAGTGTTTTAGTTTGCTTAGTTTGTAGCACTTTTAAAGCATTAACTTCGTTACATGCTGCTACTTTATCAATGTAAAAATAACCAGAATCGAGATACTGTTTACAGTTGTTCTCATTTGCCGGGATAGCAATTAGTTCTTGTTGTTTTTTTAGGATATAAAAATCCATGAGTCCACCGCATTTATTGCTACTAATCTATATTTATTTGAGGATAAATGTGACGAATTTATTTGCCTCAAATAAAAGGGTGGGCGATTTTAAATACAAACAGCATTAAAGATCAATAAAAATATTAACTATTTTTAATTTATCGTATAAATAGCCAATATTATTGAGATTGCAGCAATATTTACGCCAATAATAATGCGTTTCTTATTACTTTTTTGTATGGATGGGAACCTTTTTAGCGCATCCTGTTTGTTACATGCCGACACTATATTTACGTATTTGTAGTTATTATTTTGGTAACTTTCAAGCAATTCTTCTTCAGCTGGAATAGCTTCGAGCTGCTGATCTTTTTTAACAATATAAAATTTCATAGCAGTCTCCGTTTTTACTAATGTAATTTGAAGTTAATGTAAGTTAACAAATATACCTACACTGTAGTTTGTTGTAATGGATTAGGGATGAACTCTATAAATTGAGTTGTTTGTTCCTGTTTTAATACTAAGTAATTGTGTTTTTTGTAAACCCCCTTTACAGTTTTGCTCCCGTTTATTTTAGTCATAGTTTTATACATAATAAAAAGCTGTAAAACGTTAGTGAATACCACCTTATAAAAGCTGCACTTTATCGCTAATTTATTGAAGCTAAGCTGTTATTTTGTCAAAGTACCCTTACTAAAATTTATCAGGACTAACAATGAAAAAAATAGGTCTTACGCTGAGCGCTTTTGTATTGCCACTGGCAATGTCGAGTGTTGTTATGGCGTCTTCAGTTGAGCAAACAAAAGGTTCTTATGTTGATAAGTTTCGTCAATTAGACGAAGCTCTGCCAACACCAAATGTTTACCGTAGTGCGGCTGGCGAACCAGGAGAAAAATACTGGCAGCAACGTGTTAATTACGATATTGATGTAAAGCTAGATGAAAAAAAGCACCGTATTACGGGTAGCCAAAGTATTGAATATAAAAATAACTCACCACATACGCTTAAATATTTATGGTTACAGCTAGATCAAAATATTTTTAAAAGTGACTCTATTGCCGAAACAACAAAAACATTTAAAAGCACTTTAAAAAGCCTACCAGCTCAAAAGCCTGCTAAATTAAGTTTAGGTGAGCTACGTCGTCAGCAATTTATGAGCGACAACGAACTTGGTTACACTATTAGTGGTGTTAAAGACGAAGACGGCAAAGAGCTGCGCGTAACTGTTGTTGATACTTTAATGCGCGTTGATTTAAACGAGCCATTAAAACCAGGTAAAGAAGTCGAATTTAGCATGAACTTCGCCTTCAACATTGTTGAAGAAGATGCTGTAGGTGCACGTTCTGGTTACGAGCATTTTGAAGAAGACGGCAACGACATATTCTTAATTGCTCAGTGGTTTCCTCGCTTAGCCGCTTATACCGATTATGAAGCATGGACAAACAAGGCATTTTTAGGTTCTGGTGAATTTACGCTTGAGTTTGGTGATTACGATGTAGAAATTACCGTTCCTGCAGATCACATTGTATCGGCAACAGGTAAGCTTGATAACGCGAGCAAAGTACTAACAAGTACTCAGCGCAAACGTTTAAAGCAAGCTGAAACATCTAAGCGTCCTGTGTTTATTGTTAATGCAGAAGAAGCGCTAGAAAACGAAAAAGAAGGCACAGACAAAACTAAAACGTGGCACTTTAAAGCGCAAAACGTACGCGACTTTGCTTGGGCGTCTTCTCGTAAGTTTATGTGGGATGCAAAAGGTTATCAACAAGGTGGTGACGTTCAGCCTTTAGTTATGGCAATGTCGTTCTTCCCTAAAGAAGGTGGTGACTTATGGAAAAAGTACTCAACTGAAGCGGTTGTACACACAATGGAAGTGTACTCTAAGTATTCTTTTGATTACCCGTACCCAACTGCACAGTCGGTTAATGGCCCCGTTGGTGGTATGGAATACCCAATGATCACCTTTAACGGTCCACGTACTAAGTTACAAGATGATGGTACTCGTACTTATTCTCAAGCTGAAAAGCGCTTTTTACTTGGCGTAGTTATTCATGAAGTTGGCCATATTTACTTTCCGATGATTGTAAATTCGGATGAGCGCCAATGGACGTGGATGGATGAAGGCTTAAACAGCTTTTTAGATGGTGTTGCTGGTCGTGAATGGGATCCTACTATTCCTTGGGGTGTTGAGCCTCGCGATATAGTGAGCTATATGAAGTCTGAAAACCAAGTACCTGTTATGACTCAGTCAGACAGTGTATTACGTTTAGGCCCTAATGCTTATACTAAACCTGCCGCAGCCCTTAATATTTTACGTGAAGTGATTTTAGGCCGTGACTTATTCGACTTTGCATTTAAAGAGTATGCTCAGCGCTGGAAATACAAGCGCCCTACCCCAGCTGATTTTTTCCGCACAATGGAAGAAGCCTCTGGTGTTGATTTAGATTGGTTTTGGCGTGGCTGGTTTTACACCACAGACCATGTTGATATCTCTTTAGATAAAGTATATCAACTACGTTTAGACACTAAAAACCCTGATATTGATTACAGCCGTTTACGTGATATTGAAGCAGATAAGCCTACGTCATTATTTGTTGAGCGTAACCGCGCCGAAGGTAAAAAAACATGGGTTGAGCAAAACCCTGATGTTACCGACTTTTATGACGAAAACGACCGCTTTACTGTAACCAATAAAGAACGTAACTCGTACAATAAGTTTTTAAAAGGCTTAGAGCCGTGGGAGCGTAAAACGCTTGAGCGCGCTTTAGAAGAAGATAAAAACTATTATGTAATGGAATTTTCAAACCTAGGTGGTTTGGTAATGCCTATATTACTTGAGCTAACATATGAAGATGGCACAACCGAAGAGCGTTATATTCCTGCTGAAATTTGGCGTCGTAATTATAAAAACGTTCAAAAGCTGATTGTTACCGATAAAAACAAGCCGCTTGTATCAGTGACTGTCGATCCAGGTTGGGAAACAGCTGATGTAGATGTTGAAAACAACAATTACCCTCGCCGTATTATTCCTTCACGTATTGAAGTGTTTAAAAAGGAAAAGAGTAAAGCTAAAGTGAGTCGCGATATCATGCAAGATATTAAAACTGAGCTTAAAAGTGATGAGAAAAAAGACGAAAAGGATGACGGTGAGGAGCAGCAATAATGCGCTTTTTGCTTATTATTGTTTGCCTTTTAGTTGCTGCGCCAAGTATAGCGCATCAACTAAAATCGTCAGTTACAACGGTGCTTTTTAACAAACGAACGCATAATGTTGAGTTAATGCATCGCTTTTATTTACATGATACCGAACATGCCGTAGGAACATTATTTGAAGGCAAAATCGATATTATTAGTAATAAAACCGATCAACAACGTTTTGCTAAGTATGTTGAATCGCACGTTGCGCTACAAACGCTAAGTGGTGAATCTATACCGCTTAGCTTTGTAGGTGCACAAGTTGATGGAAAGTTTTTTTGGGTTTACCAAGAAGCACCTATACCAAAAGGGATTGAAGGGATTAAAATGAGTAATGGTGCACTACGTGATTTATGGCCAACTCAGGTGAATATGGTTAATGTTGAGGGGAAAGGTAGGATTAAAACCTTAAACTTTGCCCAAGATGATACATGGCTTGAAGCCCGCTTCGAGCAAAATTAATTATTATTTGAATAAACCTTTCCCAATCTACGCGCACTGTAATTAATGTGCGCGTATTCTCTTCTTTTGTTTAAGATACATTCATAATTGATCTGTACTATGTAAAGTACCGTAAAATTAATCAAATTGTATTGTATATTTACCTTGTTTCGCGCAATCTAAAGGTAATTACTAAGTTTTTATTTTTTCTTTATTATCAGTTGATTGATGTGTTTACGCATTATTAATTTAAATATAGTTGATGTTATTTCCCCATAATTTGGGCATAAGTAGTAGAGCATTTTATGTTTAAAGTACGTTTAGTTAATTATTATTAAACCCAAGGAATGATATGACGACTCAGGTAGAGGCTATTCATGGTGTTATTTTTGATTTAGATGGCACATTGGTATCGTCTGAATTAGATTTTTCGCTTATAAAAGCACAAATAGGCTGTCCTTGTGAGCAGGACTTACTCGATTTTATAGCGCAACTCCCATCACCTTACATGCGTGAAGAAGCTATGAATATTGTGCATCAGCATGAGTTACTCGATGCTCAACATGCCACGTTATTACCAGGTGTTAGCGAAGCTATTGCACAGTTAAAAGCTAAAAAAATTCCAATGGCTATAGTTACTCGAAACTTTGATAAAGCAGCATCAATAAAACTTCAGAATAATCCATTACCTATCAGCACGGTTTTAACGCGAAGCGACGCACCCGCAAAACCAGATCCAAGTGCATTAAATGCAATTGCTACGCTTTGGGATATTAGTTCTGCTAATTTGCTCTACGTTGGTGATTACTTATATGACATACAAGCTGCACACAACGCAGATATGCGTGCTTGTTTATATGCTCCTGATGTAACTCCTGGTTATGCAGATCAAGCTGACTACGTTTTACATGACTTTTATGAGCTAGTTGGATTAATTGATAATTACTCAGAAAATTAGAGTTATGTTAAATAGCGTGTTACTTAATTTAATTAGTAATAAGTAGTACACTATTTAAATTACAAAACTAGCCCAATACGTTTTGAATTGGTAAAATACTGCAAAACGTAACGTATTCATTAGAGGCACAAAATGGGCAGAGCATTTGTAGTTCGTCAAAGTTCTATGATCAAAACGGCTAATGCTAAAACGAAAATAAACTCAAGGTATGGTAAAGAGATTTACGTTGCAGCAAAAAGTGGTGAACCCGATCCCGAAGTAAATCAAACATTACGCCGCCTAATCGAAAAAGCTAAAAAAGACCAAGTTCCCGCACACGTTATTGAAAAAGCAATTGAGAAAGCAGCCGGTGGAGCAGGGGAAGACTATTCAGTTGCCCGTTACGAAGGCTATGGCCCTGGTAATTGCATGGTTATTGTTGACTGTTTGACCGATAATCCGAACCGTACTATCAAAGATGTACGTTTGCCATTTACTAAAACAGACTCAAAAATTGGTACTCCTGGCTGTGTAGCGCATATGTTTGATCATTATGCGGTACTTGGCTTTGCAGGCGATGACGATGAGGTCGTATTAGAAGCATTAATGATGGCTGATGTTGATGTAACCGACGTTGAAGCCGAGGACGGTAAAATATCGGTATTTGCACCGCCAACAGAATACTTTAAAGCTAAAACAGCCCTTGAAGACGCATTTGAAGGCATTAACTTTGAAGTAGATGAAATTACGTTTATTCCTCAAGTTAATATTGAAATTGAAGACGAAGAAGTTATCGCTAACTTCGATAAGTTTATAAATATGCTTGAAGATTGTGACGATGTACAAAATATTTATCACAATGCCATTGTAAAAAATTAAACGTAAACGGTTAAAAGCTTTAAAAAGCGTGTTTTGTGTATGCAAAACGCGCTTTTTTACGTTTGAATAAATGTTAGATATTCATATGTATTATACTTATTTGAATATATATATTTTTAAAATGCCATAAAAGCGCTGCTATTTTAATTCTAGGCGATAAAAAACCAGCCCGAAGGCTGGTTTGACTCAAAAAACAATTCAAGCACGTGTTAAAAATTTGGAGTGATTAACAATGTTGTGCTTTGTATTTAATACGGTAGCTATGCAGTAATGGTTCAGTGTAACCACTAGGCTGTGTTACGCCTTCTAAAACTAATGCAGTAGCGGCTTGAAACGCAATGCTGTTATTAAGGGTTTCTTCGTCTGTTGCCATGGGTGTATAGGCAGTGTCATGCTCGTTTTGACCATCAACCACTTTGGCCATTTTAGCCATGGTTGATTTTATTTGCGCCTGTGAGCACACGCCATTTAGCAACCAATTAGCCATATGCTGGCTTGAAATACGCAGTGTTGCTCTGTCTTCCATTAGCCCAATATGGTTAATGTCAGGTACTTTTGAACAGCCTACGCCTTGATCAATCCAACGTACAACGTAACCTAAAATACCTTGTGCGTTGTTTTCTAGCTCACTTTGAATATCTTCTTTTGAAAGCGTTTTAGGGTCTGCCATTAGCGGCGGTGTAAGTAGGTTATTAAAGCTAGCAATAGTACGTTTAGCTATGCTTTGCTGCTCATTAAATACGTTTATATCGTGATAATGCATTGCATGCAGGGTAGCAGCTGTAGGGGAGGGCACCCATGCTGTATTAGCGCCTGATTTAGGGTGAGCTTGTTTTTGCTCCATCATTAATGCCATTTTATCTGGCATTGGCCACATGCCTTTACCTATTTGTGCTTTATGACTCAAGCCACAAGCAAGGCCAATATCGACATTGCGATCCTCGTAAGCTTGTATCCATGGTTGCTGTTTAATCTGTGCTTTTGGAAGTACAACGCCCGCTTGCATAGAGGTATGAATTTCATCGCCTGTGCGGTCTAAAAATCCAGTATTTATAAATACAACACGCTCTTTGGCTGCACAAATACAGGCTTTTAGGTTTACAGAAGTGCGGCGTTCTTCATCCATAATACCCATTTTAAGCGTGTTTTTAGGTAAGCTTAGCGCTTCCTCTACTAAACTAAATAAAGTGTTAGTAAATGCTACCTCTTCAGGGCCATGCATTTTTGGTTTAACTATATTAATACTTTGCGCGCTTGAATTTTTTATACCTGTTTTTTTATTTAGGTCGTGCAGGGCAGCAGTAGCAGTAAACATCGCATCCATAATGCCTTCAAATACCGGTTGATTGTACACATCAGTAATAGCAGGGTTCGTCATTAAATGGCCAACGTTTCTTACAAACATCATGCTACGGCCTTTTAAAGTAACTGTGCCACCATCAAGTGCGGTGTATGTTTTATCACTTTGCAGAGTACGCTCTACAGTTTTATCGCCTTTTTTAAACGATTCAACTAAGTTACCTTGCATCAACCCAAGCCAATTTTTATAAACTTGTACTTTATCTTCTGCATCTACCGCAGCTACTGAATCTTCACAATCCATAATGGTGGTAAGCGCGGCCTCTAGCACTACATCTTTTAATCCTGCTTTATCAGCTTGGCCAATAATGTGGTGGTGATCGATATGCAGCTCTATATGTAAGCCATTGTTTTTTAATAACACTACAGTTGGATTTTGCGCTTCTCCTTGATAGCCAATAAGCTGAGATGGGTCAGCTAATGTGGTTTGAGAGCTATCACGCAAGGTAATTAAAAGTGCGCCATCTACTACTGAGTAATTCGTGCTTTCTATATGCGAGCCATTAGTCAACGGCAATGCTTTATCTAAAAACTGGCGAGCGTAGGCCATGACCTTAAAGCCACGAACAGGGTTGTAGGTATTACCTTTTTCAGCCCCGTCATCTTCGCTTAGTACATCAGTACCGTATAAAGCGTCGTATAACGAGCCCCAACGCGCGTTAGCGGCATTAAGTGCAAAGCGTGCGTTACTTACAGGCACAACCAATTGAGGGCCTGCTGTAAGGGCCACTTCAGGCTCTACATTTTGGGTTTCAATTGTAAAGTTGGCAGGCTCTTTTACCAAGTAGCCAATATCTTGTAAAAAGGCATGGTACTTGGCGCTATTCCACGTTTTATTAGCTAGATGATAGTCATCTATTTGCTGTTGAAGCAGCTCTCGCTTTTCAAGCAGTGCCTTATTTATAGGAGTAAGCGTTTGAACGATATGTGCAAAGCTTTGCCAAAATTGCAGCTCACTTAAGTGAGTGCCAGGGAGTAATTGGCTTTTAACAAAATCAGCGAGTTGTGTGTCTACGCTGAGTCCTGAGTGTGTGAGAGTGTGGGACATAATTGCCCTCCTTAAACGGTCGCGATGTTGTTGTGCGTTTGTGCGTTAAGGCAACAATAACGCAAAAAAGCAATGTTGAGTGCTTTTTAGCCATTCATAAAATATATAGCCGTAATAACAACTATAAATTTACTAAATCTAGAAAAGGAGCCTAATGTTGAATCAAGCGAAACGGAGCACACACTCCTGGCCACTCTCACAACATTAAAATAATTTATACCAATCTGCTTATGTATGGGGTCTATTTAACGTTAAGAAAATTACGCTAGAGCTAGGCAAAAATTTTTGTATCTAGTTATTCTAAATAAAAAATTTTTAACGACGTTATAGTGCAATTTAATTCGTTAAATTGATCAAAGATTTATGCAGGTTGGT
>NZ_JJNY01000129.1:0-3176 GCF_000690035.1 Pseudoalteromonas sp. S3431 | reverse complement strand
ATCTTTGTGGATTGAAATTTGTTCAACCTAGGGGCGATTAAATCGCGGCGCGAGGTTTGTAACCTAGTGAGCTAAGTAAAAACCGAGCAACTAAGCGTTAACCCTCCCTAGAAAGAACCCCTTGGGCAGCGCATGTTTGGTATTTATGCTGCGTTATCGCCTATTTATGGGGAATATCCACACTACATAGGCTCTGGCTTGCCTAAAAACCAAACATACTTGCAAACTCAACCACTAAATATTAGCACGCCCTAGTATAATTACTTCGCCAACGGAACTATCTTATCGATTGAAAAATCAAAAGAAAAACATGAACCTTTGCCTATTTCACTGCGAATATTTAATTTGCTATCGTGGCGCGTTAGTACATGTTTTGTGATCGCAAGGCCTAAACCCGATCCTCCTGTTGTTCTGCTTCGTGCTTTATCTACCCGATAGAAGCGCTCCGTTAAACGATTAATATGCTCTGGCGCAATACCATCACCATTATCGGTAACACTAAAACAAGCACGATCACCTTTATGCTGCCAGCATACCTGTACTTTGCCGCCAGCTTTGGTGTAATGAATAGCGTTAAAAACGAGATTAGAAAACGCGCTGCGTAGTTCATCCTCAGAGCCTTTAATATCTAAAGTCGCATCAATATCAAAAACAAGTTCATGACCTTTATCCTGATTAATTGATTGTGCTTCGGTTTGAATGTAACCAAGCAACTTCGGAACATTAATTGCTTTATCGTTATCTTGACGCCTAGCACCTTCTATTCGCGAAAGTGATAATAACTGGCTAACCAAGCTATCCATGCGCTTACATTGCTCAAGCATCGTTTTTTGTGCCTTGCCCCACATTGCTGGCGGCGGCATCATATCGCCATCCATCATTTCAAGATAGCCAGATACCACTGTAAGCGGCGTACGTAGTTCATGTGATACATTGGCTACAAAGTCTTTACGCATTTGTTCAAGCTGCTTTAAACGTGTTACATCACGCACAACGACCATTAGCTGTGTACTTGCATATGGCATAACCCTAAATTCAAGTACTTGCTCAACCGCATGTCCATTATCAAGCTCAAGGGCATCATCAAATTCACCTTTGTGCATGTATTTAGCAAACTTAGGTTCGCGAATTAAGTTATCAAGGCGCTGACCGTGATCAGTTGGCCACTGTAGGCCAAGCACCTTAAGTGCTAGTTGATTACACCACACAATACTTAAATCATTTTGCAGTACCACAACAGCATCAGGTACAGCTTCTGCCCCATCGCGAAAGCGCCGAATTAAATCAGCAAGCTCATTACGCTTTTTACGATTGCGGTGCTGTAGATGATAAATGCCTTCGAATACTTGTTCCCACGCACCTTCGCCCTCGGGTGGATTAAAGCTGCGTTGATTAAGTAGCCAATCGCTCAAGCGATAAAGCTGATGATAGTGCCAAATAAGGAGGGAAAAAGATCCTAAAAATAAAAGCAAAAATGGCGCGCCAACCAGCACACCAATTAATAGTAAAGGTAAAAAATAGATAAACAGACGTTTTACTAACGCCTGCTTATTAACAACTCGATACATACACTCACTTTACCTTAGAGTAGTAATACACACGCACGTTATACCAACTGGCTTATAAATGGGGTCTATTTAACGATAAGGTAATTGCGCTATAACTAAGCAAAAATTTTATTTCTAGTTGTGTTCTAAATAAAATTTTTAACAACGTTATAGAGTTATTTAACTCGTTAAATTGTTCAAATATTTATGCAATTTGGTATTACAGCTTACTTGAAAAACGATACCCAGCACCACGTACAGTTTGCACCAAACGGTCATGTCCAAGTGGGCCAATTGCTTTACGCAGGCGACGAATATGCACATCAACCGTGCGATCTTCGACGTAAACGTTAGTTCCCCATACATGATCAAGCAGTTGTTCACGGCTATAAACACGCTCTGGGTGGGTCATAAAAAAGTGTAGCAATCTAAATTCGGTTGGCCCCATATCAAGCTCGTTACCTTCAGAGGTAACACGGTGAGAAATTGGATCTAAGCGCAGGCCATGTACTTCAATAGCTTCCTCTAATGAGGTTGGCGATACACGGCGAATAACTGCTTTAATACGCGCCATAAGCTCTTTAGGGGAAAACGGCTTAGTGACGTAATCGTCAGCCCCTACTTCAAGACCGCGTACTTTGTCTTCTTCTTCGCCACGGGCTGTAAGCATAATAATTGGGATTTGGCGGGTATGTTCATTTTGCTTAAACTTTTTCGCAATTTGAATACCGCTGCCACCTGGCAACATCCAATCAAGTAAAACCATGTCTGGATAAGGTTCAACCATAGCTGCAATTGCAGAGTCATAATCTTCTGCTTCAATCGCCTGAAATCCATTTTGCTCTAAAACAAAAACCAGCATCTCCCTGATAGGAGCTTCGTCATCTACGACTAGTACTTTACGTGACATTCCAATTTATCTCTTACGCTATCGAATTAGTTTTCATTATTATGACTAAGTATGACATTTTTATGAAAGTGTAACGTGTAAATTAAAATGGTGGTAAAAAAAATACAAATTAGTGACAAATAACCTCATTAACGTCATATTTTTAAAACCTTTTTAATATTTAACGCAATAAAAAGAGGTTTACGATAAATTTATGTAATAGCTAACTTTTTGAAATTATCTTTTTTGTATCGCTATTTAAACCACTAAACAATATTAAACTAGCTGGGATCATTGTTTTACTAACCAAGACATTTTTACAGATCGATCGTTTAAAAGTAGCTTTAAAGCCCTTTTAAAATCAACAAACCCGCCTGTGCAACCATCAATACGTTTAAAAATAGATCTAAATTTTACTAAGCCTTAAATAAAGGATCAGATTTTTACCAAGCCGATCCCCCCTCAGATCAGAGTTGTACTTAGTCAAAGCTATAAGTTGTTGATTGTTTGTACAAATAAATAACGATCAGATTATTTCAAAGCCTAAAATAGCGTCAAAGTGTACTTTTCTTAGTAAAATAATGATCCAAAAATAGCTATGTTAGTAAATGCGTGATCCCAAAGTACGGTGTTGGTAATACAGTGATCTGATCAATAAACCGTAATCTGCAATATAAAAAGGGCTAACATTAAAAAAGCCAGTAACAAAGTTACTGGCTTAGGGCCTGTTGACCTTTCAG
>NZ_JJNY01000128.1:0-18255 GCF_000690035.1 Pseudoalteromonas sp. S3431 | reverse complement strand
CCCTTTTTCAAGATTATAAATAGCTCAGTAACAAGGCAAAAAATTGGTTATATAGTTTATCTATATGAGAAGTTTTTAACGCAGTTAATGAGTTATTTAGAACGCTAAAATGTTCAACGTTTTGACTCAGCGGGTATCCTACCCATATACTACAACAAGGTGCTAACGGGGTTATCAGCCCTTTTTCAAGATTATAAATCTCCCCGATTTAAAACAAAAAAGCACAGCCCACAGGCGCCATGCTTTTTGAATCAACCTTAATCCAGCTTACTTTACAAACGAATGCCGCCGTCTATTTCAACCACGCGGCCGGTAAAAAAGTCGTTTTCGATTATGTATTGTGCAGTATGCGCAATTTCGTCGCTTTCGCCTAAGCGCCCTACTGGCGTTACTGCGAGCATACGTTGTTTGGCTTCGGGCTTCATAGCGTCGGTCATGGCGGTACTTATTACACCTGGTGCAATAGCGCCTACACGTATACCAAAACGACCTAGTTCTTTAGCCCATGTGGTGGTAAGTGCCACTACGCCTGCTTTTGATGCTGCGTAATTTGTTTGGCCTATGTTACCTGCTCGCGCTACGCTCGACATATTAACTATAACGCCGCCTTTACCAGATTCAATCATGTGGCTTGCAGCTTCCCGCCCAGCTAAAAACACACCGGTCAGGTTTACATCAATAACTGATTGAAATTGCTCAAGAGACATTTTTTTAACGACTTTACCGTCTTTAGCCTTTATAAACATGCCGTCGCGTAAAATACCGGCGTTGTTTATAAGCACACCAATGTGGCCAAAATCGCAGTTAATGGTATTAAATACGTTTTCTACTTCGCTCTCATTTGTTACGTTTGCGGCATAACCTTTAATATTGCTGGTTACACCTTCAAGCTGCATTAATTGCATAAGTTGCTCGCATGCGGTGTTTAATAAGTCTTGTGCCATATCTATTAAAGCAATGTTGGCACCCATAAGTGCAAACTTTTGCGCCATTGCAAAGCCTAAACCTTGTGCGCCTCCGGTTATTACTACCGTGTTATTTTTAATTTCCACGCGTTGCTCCTACTTAGAAAACAGTTTAAAAATGGCACTAAAGTCATCACTACCCGCACCTTGGTGCTGTAGCATAGTGTATAAATTTTTAGCCATTGAACCCATTGGGGTTGATGAATTACTTTGCTGCGCGGCTTCCATGGCAAGGCCTAAATCTTTAGCCATTAAATCAACCATAAAGCCTGGTTTGTAATCGTTACTAGCAGGGGCTGTATCCATTACACCTGGGCAAGGGTTGTAAAGTTCAAGCGTCCAGTTACGGCCAGAACTTGCGGTCATTATGTCGCTAAGTACTTTAGGATCGAGGCCGTTATTAATACCCATTTGCAGTGCTTCGCTGGTGCCTGCCATTAAAATGCTAAGTAGCATGTTATTACATATTTTTGCTACTTGGCCTGCGCCAATATCGCCTGCATGAAATATGTTTTTACCCATATCACTCAGCACTATATGTGCTTTATCAAACGCGGCTTTTTCGCCGCCTACAATAAAAGTAAGTGTGCCTGCGGTTGCGCCTGCAACGCCGCCCGATACCGGTGCATCTACAAAGCTTATGCCTTGTTTACCAAGTGCGCTGCCTACAATGCGTGCTGATTCTGCATCTATTGTTGAGCAATCAATTACTAATGTATTTTTGCTTAGCACGTTAATTAAACCGCTGCCGTCGTTATTTCCTAAATACAGCGATTTAACATGCTTGCCTGCAGGTAACATACTAATAAGTACGTCAGCATTGGTTGCGCACTGCTTTGCATCAACTGCTGCTTTTGCGCCTTTGCTTGCAAGTTCATTTACGACCGACTGGTTTAAATCGAACACACTCACAGTATGCCCAGCTTTAATTAAGTTAGCCGCCATTGGGCCGCCCATATTGCCTAAGCCGATAAAACCGATATTGAGTTTAGTCATCGTCTTTCCTTTATTTGTGTGTTGGCGTGTCTAAGCCATTGAGTGGGTGGTTTTCGCCAAAGCGATTAGCAAAAAAGCTGTCGATTATTGTTTGTGGGACATCACTAAGTGTTTTGTACTGCCAATTAGGCGCGCCGTCTTTATCTATTAATAACGCCCTTACACCTTCTTGAAACTCACCGACTTCGCCAGCACGAACCGACATACCCAGCTCCATTTTAAAACACGTTAATAAGCTTTTGCCTTTACTTGTTTTTAATTGTTCACTAACGAGTGCGCAGCTTAGTGGGCATCCGTGTTTTAGTGACTTTTGGGCGCGTTGTAGCCATTTATCGTCAGTGGTTAGTCCTAAAATATAATCTACCTGCTCCTGCAAAGTTGTAAACTCACTCAGCTTTTGAATCGTTTTGAGATTAGCTTTTACATTGCCTTTTGGCATACGCGCAGATTGGTTGTCTAAATCGGTTAATAACTTAGTTAAACGCTCATGATTTAAGCTTGCGGTTTTGCCCCATTTAGCTGCTAAAATTTGCGCAAGCATGACATCATATTTAGTGCTGTCGATAAAGTGATCGGCAAGCGATACAAAACGCGCGTCGTCGCAGTTAATTGATGCCGACGTTAACCCTAAAAATAACCCGACGTTTTGTGGCATTTTATGTAAAAAGTAACTCCCGCCTACATCTGGGTATAAACCTATGGTTTGCTCTGGCATGGCAATGCGTGATGTTTCAGTTACGACGCGATGGCTAGCACCGGCCATTAGCCCTAAACCGCCGCCCATTACTATGCCGTTACCCCAAACGAGGATAGGTTTATCAAAGGTATGAATAAGATAATCAAGCTTGTACTCAAGCGTAAAAAACTCTTCAACTAAGCTTGTTGGTTTACCTTGCGCCATTGCATGATGAAGGCTTACAACATCGCCGCCTGCACAAAATGCTTTATCGCCTGCGCCCTTAAGGATGACCATGGCAATGCGGGTATCGGTTGCCCAAGTACGCAATTGCGGTTCAAGTAATTTGATCATCTCAAAATTAAGTGCGTTTAAGGCTTTTGGCGCATTGAGTGTAATAAGCCCAATTAAACTGCCGTTTTCTGCGGTTGCGGTTTCAAATACCACGGGCTCATCGGCGCTATTTAATAATGTTAAAGAACTCATTAGCCATTTACCCAGTTAGCGCGGCGTTTTTCTAAAAAGGCATTTACGCCCTCTTGTTGATCTTCGGTATCAAATAAACCAACAAATAACTCGCGCTCAAGAGGTAATACACTTGCCATTGGTTGATGGCGCCCTTTTTGAATCAATGTTTTACATGCTGCAACTGAGGTGGGGCTTTGATCGGCCACTTGGTTGGCAAGTTTTAGTGCTGCCGCAAAGCTTTCACCTTGTGGTACTACTTCTTCTACTAAGCCAATTTGCAAGGCTTTATCAGCTTTTAAGCGCTCGCCGCATAAAATCATTCGTTTTGCCCAGCCTTCGCCTACAAGCCAAGCTAAATTTTGTGTGCCCCCCGCACAGGGTAATAAACCTACTTTAGCTTCAGGCAATGCCATTTGTGCTTGCTCTTCAGCTATACGTATATCGCACGCAAGCGCAACTTCTAGCCCGCCGCCCATTGCATAGCCATTAATGGCTGCAACCGACACGCCTCTAAAATTAGTCAGTGCTTCAAATGCTTCACCAAATACACGCGACATATCGGCGGCTACGCCTTTATCGCCACCAGCAAATACATTTAGGTCGGCACCCGCGCTAAAAAACTTCTCGCCTTCACCAGTCAGTACTAAGGCGTAAATATTTTTATTATTATTAAGCTCATTAACGGTATTTTTTAAATCAACTAGGGTGTCTTTTGTCCAGGTATTTGCTGGCGGATTAGACATCGTTAAAATAGCAACATGACCTTCGGTTGTAAGTTCAATACTCGGATTAGATTTAGATTCTGACATACATTGCTCCTTATAAAACGTCGCTTGCAGACTCAGCTAAAATTCGACGCGCAATAATTACACGCATAATTTCGTTAGTGCCTTCTAAAATTTGATGAACGCGTACGTCACGTACATGGCGCTCAAGCGGGTATTCTTTTATGTAACCGTAACCACCATGAATTTGCAGTGCGTCGTTACACACAGTAAAGCCAACATCGGTAGCAAAGCGTTTAGCCATGGCGCAGTAAGTGGTTTTTTCAACGTCGTTATTATCAAGTTTAGATGCAGCAAGCCTAACCATTTGGCGCGCAGCTACAAGTTCGGTGTTCATATCGGCAATTTTAAATTGCAATGCTTGAAACGCAGCCAATGGTTTACCAAATTGTGTACGTTCTTTTAAATATTCACGGGCGGTATTAAGCGCCGCTTGCGCTGTACCAATTGAACATGTGGCAATGTTAATTCGGCCGCCATCAAGGCCTTGCATCGCAAATTTAAAGCCTTCGCCCTCTGCGCCTAACAAGTTATGCGCAGGAATGCGTACATCTTCAAAGCTAATTAGGCGTGTTGGTTGTGCGTTCCAACCCATTTTTTCCTCAGCTTTGCCGTATTCAACGCCTTTTGCGTCGGCAGGCACTACAAATGCCGAAATACCCGCAGCGCCTTCGCCGCCTGTACGTGCCATTACAACTAGCACTTCGGTTTCGCCAGCGCCCGATATAAACATTTTTGAGCCGTTAATAACGTACTCATCACCCTCAAGCACAGCTTTTGTTTTAAGTGATGCGGCGTCTGAGCCCGATCCAGGCTCTGTTAAACAGTAAGAGGCAAGTAGCTCGCCCATTACTAATTGCTCTACGTATTTGTCTTTAACGGCATCGGTACCAAAACTTGCTACCATCCAGGTAGCCATATTATGAATGGTTAACATAGCCGTTGTTGCGGTACAGCCCATAGCAAGCTGCTCAAAAATAATGCTCGAATCTAAACGAGATAAACCAAGGCCGCCCGCTTTCTCTGGCGTGTATAAACCACAAAAACCAAGCTCGCCTGCTGCTTTAATCGTGTCTTTAGGAAAAATATGTTCGCGGTCCCATTTTGCTGCATGGGGGGCAAGTTCTGACTCGGCAAATTGGCGTGCAGTTTGAGCAAAGGCTTGTTGATCTTCAGATAAGTTAAAGTCCATGGTAGACCTCTTTAATTGTGTAAGTTATGTTGTTAGTGTTTCCCGTTACAGGGATAGTTTGTGACGAGCGGCGAAGGCTTATGTGTGTGTTGTGTGTGAAGTAGCCTTCGCGCCCATCTTTTTTATTAATTATTCTTTTATTTACTCATTTTTTAATTACGATTATTTTAAGTTAATACTCATGTTTGGACCCGACGCAATGTCGTCTTCAAACCAACGTGATGTAATCGTTTTAGTTTCTGTATAAAAACGAATACCTTGTTTACCGTACGTGTGAGTATCGCCATAAAATGAGCCTTTCCAACCAGTGAACGAAAAGAACGGAAGTGGCACCGGAATTGGCACATTAATACCTACTTGGCCTACTTCAATTTCGTGTTGGAATTTACGAGCCACTGCGCCGCTTGACGTAAATAATGAGGTGCCGTTACCGTAAGGGCTGTCGTTAATAAGTGCGATTGCTTCATCAAGCGTGTCTACAAACATACACGCCAGTACAGGACCAAATATTTCTTCTTTATATAAATCCATCTCTTTGGTTACATCGGTAAATAACGTTGGGCCAACCCAGTTACCTTGCTCATACCCTTCAACCGTAAAGTCAGAACCATCAATTAAACAGGTAGCGCCTTGCTCTTTACCACCAGCAATGAGTGATAAAATACGTGCCTTTGCCGCTTTTGATGTTTGTGGACCGTATGCCGCGTTTGCATCATCCCACACGCCTGGGCGTACATTTTCAAAGCCTGCTTTAATGTCATCTACCCACTGACTTGCTTGACCTACAAATACAGCAACCGAAATACCCATACAGCGCTGGCCAGCAGCACCTACCGATGCGCCTACTAGGTTATTTACAACGTGCGATTTACTTGCATCAGGCATAATAACCATGTGGTTTTTAGCACCAACACACGCTTGCACACGTTTAAGGTTTTGTGTGCCTTTAGAATAAATATAAGCACCTACACCACACGAGCCAACAAACGAAATAGCGCGTACTGCTTTATCTTCTAGTAAGCGGTCTACTTGTGGTTTTGTACCGTGAACAACTTGTAATACGCCTTTTGGTGCACCGGCTTCAATAAATAGCTCTGCTAAGCGCATTGGTGTAAGTGGGTCTTGCTCAGACGGTTTTAAAATAAAGGTGTTACCACACACAATAGCCAGCGGGAACATCCAAAGTGGGATCATTGCAGGGAAGTTAAACGGAGTTACGCCCGCACATACGCCAAGTGGCTGCATGTAAGAATACGTATCGATTTTACGCGCTACGTTTTCCATTGTTTCACCCATCATTAATGATGGTGCGTTTGCTGCTTGTTCTACTACTTCAATACCACGCCAAACATCGCCTTTTGCATCTTCAAATGTTTTACCCAATTCGTGGCAAATAATGGTAGCAAGCTCATCATGATGTTCTTTTAATAGCGCAGCGTACTTCATCATAATGCGAGCACGTTCAGTAATAGGTACGTCTTTCCATGTTTTAAACGTCTCAGAAGCTGAGGCAATTGCCGCGTCCATTTCTGATTCTGTGGTACATGGCACTTGTGCAAGTACTTCTTGAGTTGCTGGGTTTATAACATCGATAAGCTCTTTTGATGCTGATTGAATAAATTCGCCATTAATAAGTAGTGGTACTTGGTGCATGATTAAATCCTAGTGTGTGAGTTGTGTGTTCTCTTTTAAAATTGGTAGCGCCGCTTTGTTAGTATTATGAGTGCAGCGCCTTTGTAGTTATTCGTACAGCTTTCTTATAACTATTTAATACCTAGTTAATACGCTTCTACAGCCATAGCAACCGCTTCACCGCCACCAATACATAAAGACGCAATGCCTTTTTTAAGACCTCGGTTTTTAAGGGCATGAATAAGCGTTACTAAAATACGCGCGCCGCTTGCACCAATTGGGTGGCCAAGTGCACATGCACCGCCATTAACGTTTACTTTGCTTTCATCAAGTTTTAACTCGTTAATAGCCAGCATGGTTACCATGGCAAATGCTTCGTTAATTTCCCAAAGGTCAACATCGTTTACAGCCCAACCTGCTTTTTCAAGCACGCTGTTCATAGCCCCTACTGGCGCTACTGTAAATTCACTTGGTTTTTGAGAGTGCGTGCTGTGCGCTACAATTTTACAAAGCGGTGTTAAGCCTTGCTCTTTTGCTTTTGATTCGCTCATTAATATAAGCGCTGCGCCACCGTCTGAAATTGACGATGAATTAGCCGCTGTAATAGTGCCGTCTTTTTTAAAAGCAGCACGTAAGGTAGGAATTTTTTCTGGGCGGGCGTTACCTGGTTGCTCATCAATCGATACTGTTACATCGCCTTTGCGTGTTTGCATTGTATGGGGTGCAACTTCGTTATCAAAGCTACCATTTTGTATCGCGGCTTTAGCTTTACTTAATGAGCCTAATGCAAACGCATCCATTTGCTCACGACCAATGCCGTATTCGTCGGCGGTGTCTTGTGCAAAACACCCCATTGCTTTGTTGTCGTAAGCATCTTCAAGGCCATCGCTCATCATGTGATCTTTTATTTCGCCATGTCCCATACGCATTCCGCCACGCGCTTTTGGAATAAAGTACGGTGCGTTTGTCATGCTCTCCATGCCACCGGCAATAGCAGATTGAATAGAGCCTGCTTTAATTAAATCGTTTGCAAGCATGGCCGCTTTTAAACCAGAGCCACATACTTTGTTTATTGTTGTAGCGCCAGTGCTAAGTGCAAGGCCTGCTTTTAACATTGCTTGGCGTGCGGGTGCTTGTCCAAGGCCTGCTGGTAATACGCAGCCCATAATTACTTCGTCTATTGCATCATTAGCTAAACCAGTTTGTGCAAGTGCGCTGGCAATGGCGGTTGCGCCAAGCTCGGTAGACTGCGCATCACTTAACGCTCCCATAAAACCACCCATTGGGGTGCGTTTTGCTGCTACAATTACCACTGATTCTAAAGTCATAACTAACTCCATTGTATTTATATGCAAATAGTTGTTAGTATATTTGCTCTATTAATTTAGTATTCATTTATTATTTATTACCCTTACACAATACTAACGTTTACGCCAACGTCAACTAAAAACAGCTTAATTTTTAGTTTTATAAGTGTAAGGATTATTTTCCATCGGTTAGACTAAACTGATAAAATAAAATTAACCCATTGAATATTAATAATATAAATCAATACCTCGCTTAAACATCCCTTTATAAATAGTTTCAAATCACACCAAGCTTTACCTTTACGTAAACTTCACTTATATTGGAGTTATTCGAATGAGGTAAATACAATTATGAAACCAGATAATCAAACAAACTTTGCAAGCTCAGCCAAAATGCCGGCCAGTAATGAACAAACATTTAGCATTAGCGAACTCGCTAAAGAATTTGACATTACAACCCGCTCTATTCGCTTTTACGAAGACCAAGGGTTAATAACGCCAGAACGTAATGGTCAAACCCGTATTTATTCAAAACGCGATAAAGTGCGTTTAAAACTAATATTACGTGGTAAGCGCCTTGGCTTTACATTGGCCGAAACCGGTCGTTTGTTTGAACTGTACGACGCAGATAAATCAAGCGCTAAGCAGTTGGTTACTATGCTTGACCTTATTTCAGAAAAAAAAGCAGACCTATCTCAACAAATGGACGACATTAAAGTTGTTCTTATGGAGTTGGTGACGGCCGAGCGCCGCTGTAGAGACACGCTTAATAAAATAGACGAGTAAGTTTATTTTTAAAATAAAAACACACTGACAACACACACGTCACACAGGAATGAATCATGAGCACTATTTCACTATATAAAGAAATGAACTTTGGCCTTGGCGAAACCGCCGATATGATCCGCGACCACGTAAACAGTTTTGCGAGTCAGGAGATTGCCCCGCTTGCTGAAAAAACGGACTTAGATAACGCTTTTCCAAATCAACTTTGGTCTCAAATGGGCGAAATGGGCGTACTAGGTATGACCGTATCTGAAGAACTTGGCGGCGCCGGTTTAGGTTACTTAGAACATGTTATTGCTATGGAAGAAATAAGCCGTGCTAGTGCATCTATTGGCTTAAGCTATGGCGCACATTCAAACCTGTGTGTTAATCAAATTAACCGTAACGGGTCACAAGCTCAAAAAGAAAAATACTTACCTAAGCTTATTAGTGGCGAGCACATTGGTGCTCTTGCAATGAGCGAGCCTAATGCGGGCTCTGACGTTGTATCGATGAAACTCAAAGCCGAAAAAAAAGGCGATAAGTACATTTTAAACGGTAATAAAATGTGGATCACCAATGGCCCAGATGCACACACATTAGTTATTTACGCTAAAACAGATTTAAACGCCGGTGCTAAAGGCATTACCGCGTTTATTGTTGAAAGTGACTTTCCTGGTTTTTCAACAGCGCAAAAGCTCGACAAACTGGGCATGCGCGGCTCAAACACCTGTGAGCTAGTATTTGAAAACTGCGAAGTGCCAGAAGAGAATATTTTAGGTAACTTAAACGAAGGCGTTAAAGTACTTATGAGTGGCCTTGATTACGAACGCGTAGTACTTGCAGCGGGCCCGCTTGGCATAATGCAAGCGTGTATGGACATAGTTGTACCGTACATTCATGAGCGTAAACAGTTTGATACCCCGATTGGTCAATTTCAGTTAATTCAGGGCAAAGTAGCCGACATGTATACACAAATGAATGCTGCCCGCTCATACGTATATACGGTAGCTAAAGCGTGTGACCGTGGTGAAACGACCCGTAAAGATGCCGCTGGTGCAATTTTATACGCAGCTGAGCTTGCAACTAAAATGGCACTTGATGCGATTCAAATTTTAGGTGGCAATGGCTACATAAACGAATACGCAACGGGCCGTCTTCTTCGTGACGCTAAATTATACGAAATTGGTGCAGGTACATCAGAAATACGCCGCATGCTTATTGGCCGCGAACTTTTCACTGAAAGCCGTTAAGGATTAAACCATGACGATTTTAAAATCGAGCGTTAATCCTCACGATCCAACGTTTGTGCAAAACCATAAAAATATGTCAGCGCTGGTGGATGATTTACGCGATAAAGTAGCAACAATTAGCCAAGGCGGAGGCGCTGCATTAAAAGATCGCCACGAAGGCCGTGGTAAATTATTTGTTCGCGACCGTATAAGTACATTAATTGATGAAGGCTCACCGTTTTTAGAAATATTGCAATTTGCTGCCTTTGGTGTGTACGAACAAGCAATACCTTGTGCAGGCGTTGTAGCCGGTATTGGCCGTGTTAAAGGCGTTGAATGCATGATTATTGCAAACGATGCCACGGTTAAAGGCGGTACATATTTTCCGCTTACCGTTAAAAAGCATTTACGCGCACAAGACATCGCAGAGCGTTGCCACTTACCGTGTATTTATTTGGTGGATTCGGGCGGTGCAAATCTGCCAGAGCAAGATGATGTATTTCCAGATAAGTTGCATTTTGGTCGTATTTTTTACAATCAAGCCCGCATGTCGGGTAAAGGTATCCCACAAATTGCCGTGGTAATGGGATTATGTACCGCAGGTGGTGCGTACGTACCTGCTATGGCAGACGAAAGCATTATTGTAAAAGATCAAGGCACTATATTTTTAGCCGGTCCGCCGCTTGTAAAAGCAGCAACGGGCGAAGAAGTAACCGCCGAAGAGCTTGGCGGTGCCGATGTGCACTGTAAAGTGTCGGGTGTTGCCGATCACTACGCTGAAAACGACGCCCATGCGCTGTCTATTGCGCGCCAATGTATTGAGCGCATTAACTACACACGTCCGACCGCCCCTCTTCTAGAGGATGTAAAGCCACCTCGTTATGATATTAACGAGCTTTACGGCATTGTAGGCACCGACCTTAAAAAGCCGTTTGATGTACGCGAAGTAATAGCTCGCACAGTGGACGACTCATCATTTGATGAATTTAAACGTTACTTTGGTGAAACGCTGGTCACCGGTTTTGCCAGTATTTACGGCAATCCTGTTGGCATAGTGGCTAATAACGGTATTTTATTTAGTGAGTCGGCGCAAAAAGGCGCGCACTTTATTCAACTGTGCGCTCAGCGCAATATTCCTTTAGTGTTTTTACAAAATATTACCGGCTTTATGGTGGGTAAAAAATACGAAGCCGAAGGTATTGCTAAGCACGGCGCTAAAATGGTGATGGCGGTTTCGTGTGCTGATGTGCCTAAATTCACTGTACTTATTGGCGGCTCTTACGGCGCAGGTAACTACGGAATGTGTGGCCGTGCATTTGAACCAACCATGATGTGGATGTGGCCTAATGCCCGTATTTCTGTCATGGGCGGCGAGCAAGCAGCGGGTGTAATGGCGCAAGTTAAACAAGATGGTTTAGCACGCAAAGGCCAGAGCATGAGCGAGCAAGAAATTAGTGACTTTAAAAAGCCAATTATTGATCAGTACGAAGAGCAAGGTCATCCGTATTACGCAAGCGCACGCTTGTGGGACGACGGCATTATAGACCCTGCCGATACGCGTAATGTATTAGGGCTTGCGTTAACGGCTGCGAATAACGCACCAAAACGTGATTCGAAATTTGGCGTATTTAGAATGTAACCGGAGCGCAAAATGTCAGTAACACTACAAATAACAAAATCTAATGTGGCTGTACTTGTGTTAAGCCGCCCAGAAAAAAGAAACGCATTTAACAGTGAAGTAATACACGAGCTGATTCAGTGTATTGAACATGCAAATACGCTTGATATTCGTGCTTTGGTTTTAAAAACAGAAGGTAAACACTTTTCAGCCGGTGCTGATTTAGCCTGGATGAAGTCGATGGCGGATAACAACTACGCCGATAACCTAGCTGATTCAATGCAATTAGCTAAATTAATGCAGGTCTTGGCAAGATCCCTTCATCCTACAATTTGCGCTGTGCAAGGTGCTGCTTTTGGTGGTGCTCTGGGTTTAATAGCCTGTTGCGACATAGCCCTTAGTAAAGACGATGCACAATTTTGTTTAAGCGAAGTAAAGCTGGGTCTTATTCCTGCGGTTATTAGCCCGTATGTAATTAAAGCGATTGGTGAGCGCGCTGCTCGCAGGTACTTTTTAACGGCTGAAGTGTTTGATGCACATACTGCTAAGCAACTTGGTTTAATTCATCAAGTAACCGGTAATTTAGACTGTGCACTCGATAATATGCTGCAAACACTGATTGATAACGGACCTGTTGCAGTAAAAGCCGCAAAAGCATTAATTAACGATGTAGCAAATAAAGAAATTACCGATGAACTCATTGAGCTTACCGCAGAGCGTATTGCAAAAATTCGCGTATCTGAAGAAGGTCAAGAAGGGCTAAGTGCTTTTTTTGATAAACGCCCACCCGCTTGGCAACTGTAGGATTGATTATGAACACACAACGATTACAAAAAATACTGATTGCCAATCGTGGAGAAATTGCGTGCCGAGTAATGCGCACTGCAAAACAAATGGGCTTAACCACGGTCGCGGTTTATTCTGATGTAGACAAACATGCCCAGCATGTAAAAATGGCTGACGAGGCTTACCATATTGGTGCTGCGCCAAGTAAAGATTCGTATTTAGTAGCAGACAAAATTTTACAAGTTGCCAAAGACTGCGGCGCTGATTGTATTCACCCAGGCTATGGTTTTTTATCTGAGAACAGCGAATTTGCTAAAGCCTGCGAAGCTAATAACATTGCTTTTGTAGGACCACCAGCAAGTAGCATTGAAGCAATGGGGTCTAAAACCCGCGCTAAAGAAATAATGGCAGCTGCTAATGTGCCATTAGTACCAGGTTATTATGGTGATAAACAAGACCCTGCTTTTTTACAAAGTGAAGCTGAAAAAATTGGCTACCCTGTACTCATTAAAGCGGCCTTTGGCGGCGGCGGTAAAGGCATGCGTGTGGTTGAAAAAGCACAAGACTTTATGAGCGCATTACAAGGTGCGCAACGTGAAGCCATTGCCGGTTTTGGTAACGATTTAGTATTGCTTGAGCGTTACGTAAACCAGCCTCGCCATGTTGAAGTGCAAGTATTTGCAGATAACCATGGCAACTGTGTTTATTTAGGCGATCGTGATTGTTCTTTGCAACGTCGTCACCAAAAAGTAATTGAAGAAGCCCCTGCTCCGGGTTTATCTGACGAACTACGCAAAGAAATGGGCGAAGCAGCTGTACGTTGTGCACTAGCTATAAATTATAGAGGCGCAGGTACGGTTGAATTTTTACTGTGTGGCGATGAATTTTTCTTTATGGAAATGAATACGCGCCTACAAGTAGAACACCCTGTGACCGAAATGGTAACGGGCGTAGATTTAGTCAATTGGCAAATTAATATTGCGGGTGGGCAAACATTGCCACTGACACAAAGCGATATTCAATTGCAGGGTCATAGCTTTGAAGCGCGTATATACGCAGAAGATCCAGCTAACGACTTTATCCCGTGCTCGGGCACTATTGAAGCACTACACACACCGCTTAACAGCGAATTTGTACGCATTGATACAGGCATTGCACAAGGCGACGAAATCAGCCCGTTTTACGATCCGATGATTGCAAAACTTATTGTGCACGATGACAATCGCGAACAAGCACTGAGCCGTTTACAACACGCTCTTGAGCAATTTCATTTAGCGGGTTTTAGCACTAACATTGGCTTTTTACATAATTTAGCAAGCCACCCTAAGTTTAAACAAGGTGCGCCAAGTACACACTTTATTGCTGAGCAAGGTGATTCGTTAGTTGCGGTTGACAAATCGTTATTACAAGCAAGTCAGCTTATTGGTGCTTTTGCGTATTTAGAATCGTTAACTAATACCAAAAATGCGCAAAGCAGTGCAAGCCCGTGGCAACAGCTGAATGGTTTTACACTCAATGCACCACAAGTAATTAAAGTCCCTTTTGCCGATTTACAGCTAAGCGCTATAAAAACCACAGCGGGCTATAATATTACGCATAACGAGGATGTATTTAGTTTACAAGGCACATTAAATAATAATCTTTGCAGTGTATTTATTAACGGTGAAAAACATAGCGCGCACGTAACTACTGTAGGTAATAATACTGTTGGCAATATTGTCACTGTTATGAATAAAGCACTGCAAACTAAGCTTGAACTAGTTGATAAACATTATATTAGTTCGCACGAAAGCGAAGCACTGCCACTTGCCGCCCCACTCAATGGCACGGTAGTTAAGCACTTAATTGACATTGGTAGCACAATTACCAAAGGCGATGCGGTTGTAATTATTGAAGCCATGAAAATGGAATACACGCTTAACGCACCACACGACGGCATTTTAAAAAGCTACTGTTTTGGTGAAGGCGAATTAGTAACGCACGGAGCCTTACTTGCTATTGTCGAAGATACAACAGAGGAAGGTGCATAATGAGTGCCTTTGCAAATAAAGTACGTATTGTTGAAGTAGGTGCGCGAGACGGCCTACAAAACGAAAAAACAGTAAGCACAGCCGATAAAGTAGCGCTTATTAACGCCCTAAGTGCTGCAGGTTTGAAAGATATTGAAGCTGGCGCGTTTGTATCCCCAAAATGGGTGCCACAAATGGCAGACTCAGCGGATGTAATATCAGCCCTTAATTTACCCGATGTAAATTTAAGCGCCCTTACACCTAACTTAAAAGGTGCACAAGCAGCGCATGCTGTTGGCATTAAAGAGTTTGCTATATTTACCGCTGCGAGTGAGTCGTTTTGTCAAAAAAACATAAACTGCTCAATTGAGCAAAGTATTGAACGTTTTAGCGAAGTAATGGCGTTTGCTAAAGCTAATAATATTCGTGTACGTGGTTATGTAAGCTGTGTGCTGGGTTGCCCTTATGAGGGTGAAATTAACCCGCAAGCAGTACTGAATGTATCGCAAAAGCTGTTAGATTTAGGATGTTACGAAGTAAGCCTTGGCGATACCATAGGTGTTGGCACCGCTAAAAAAGTAACGCAGTTAATAGAGTTACTTTTAACGCACATTGATAAAACCAAGTTGGCCGTGCATTTTCATGATACATACGGCCAAGCGCTCACAAATATTTACGCAGCTTTAAGCCTAGGTATTGCAACGGTTGACGCGGCAGTTGCGGGCCTTGGTGGCTGTCCTTATGCTAAGGGTGCGTCAGGAAATGTTGCCACCGAAGATGTAGTTTACTTACTACAAGGGCTTGGCATTGAGCATGGAATTGATTTACAAAGGTTAAGTGACGCTGGCTGGGAAATAACCAAAGCACTTGGTAAGCAACCTGTGAGCAAAGTATCTGTGGCACTACACACTAAATAACCTGAGCTCTGGATAATAAATCTATCTCGAGCAGCTATTTTCAGCACTAACTGCGTTGAATTTACTTGCAATAGGCCAGCTATTGACGCGTAAATTCGCCTTGTTTTCACTGAAAATCTCTGGCTAAAGAAAATAAATTTAAATATCACCCTAATTCAATATGTTAGTAAATCTCTTAACCAGAGTTCAGGTTAAATGGCTATCTTATAAAATGATGATTAAAGATAATTAACAACAAATAGCACACAATGAGGAGAGACTCATGGCCGGTTTTGATAAGGTAGTTTCTAGTTACGAAGCTGCAATGGAAGGATTAAAAGACGGCGATACCATTATTGCCGGTGGTTTTGGTTTATGTGGTATTCCTGAGGGCTTAATTAAAAAAATTAAGCAGATGCAAACAAAAAACTTAACTGTAGTATCTAATAACTGTGGTGTTGATGACTTTGGATTAGGTATTTTATTACAAGACAAACAAATTAAAAAAGTAGTTGCCTCGTACGTTGGCGAAAACGCCCTATTCGAGCAGCAGTTATTAAGTGGCGAAATTGATGTAGAGCTTACGCCTCAAGGCACACTTGCTGAAAAAATGCGAGCTGGTGGCGCGGGTATACCTGCGTTTTACACCGCCACCGGTTACGGTACTCCTGTGGCTGAGGGTAAAGATGTAAAAGAGTTTAATGGTCGCCCGTATATTTTAGAAGAATCTATAACGGGTGAATTTGCTATTGTTAAAGCGTGGAAAGCCGACCGCTTTGGTAATTTAGTGTTTAGACACACTGCCATGAACTTTAATCCAATGGCTGCAACAGCAGGCAAAATTACCGTTGCCGAAGTAGAAGAAGTTGTAGAACCGGGTGAGCTTGAGCCAAGCCAAATTCATACCCCAGGTATTTTTGTAAATCGCGTTATTAAAGGCAGCTTTGAAAAACGCATTGAACGTGTAACAACACGAGATTAAGCAGGAGCATAATTATGGCATTATCACGTGAACAAGTTGCAATGCGCGTTGCACAAGAACTTCAAGATGGTTACTACGTAAATTTGGGCATAGGAATTCCGACACTCGTCGCAAACTATGTACCAGATGATATTGAAGTTATGTTACAGTCCGAAAATGGCCTTTTAGGCATGGGCCCGTACCCCACAAAAGCAGAGCTAGACGCCGATATGATTAACGCGGGTAAAGAAACCGTGACAGCAGCCAAAGGTGCAGCCATATTTAATAGTGCAGATAGTTTTGCCATGATACGGGGTGGTCATGTAGACTTAACCGTTCTGGGTGCATTTGAAGTTGACCAGAACGGCAACATCGCATCGTGGATGATCCCTAAAAAGCTGATTAAAGGCATGGGTGGCGCGATGGATTTAGTCGCTGGCGCGAAAAATATTATTGTTACTATGACCCATGCAAGTAAGCATGGTGACTCTAAACTATTAGAGGCCTGCTCTTTACCGCTTACTGGCGTTAATTGCGTAAAAAAAATAGTAACAGATTTAGCCGTATTAGAAGTTAAAGACGGCGCATTTCATCTATTAGAACGTGCTCCGGGCGTATCTGTTGATGAAATCATTAGTAAAACAGCAGGTAAATTACTTGTTGACGGTGAAGTTCCAGAAATGGTTTTTTAGGCTTTAGCTTAAAAATAACGCTTTACCCTGTACCGACCTCATTCCCAGTGCCAATGGCGCTGAGTTACCCAAAATCCCTCGCAAGAGGGATTTTTTTTGTCCTTTTGCATTCTTTTTAGGCTAATTCATACATCTGTAGTAAATTTTTATCTATAATAGTTGCATAAATAGATGATTAGTTAGCTAGAGCATTTGCACTACTTTGTTGTTATCATGCACCACTTTTGTGAACTTGCTCTATGAGTAATTTTAACTTGTTGAAATTACTAACATTACTAACTGGTTCGATTTTTGCCTATACTAGGCTATATAAACAACTTAATACTGGAAAACATGCAAACTCCTATTCGTGGCCTTCGATCTTTTTGCTTTGCAGCAAGAAGCCTAAGTTTTAAGCATGCAGCTAATGAGCTGTACTTAACACCTTCGGCAGTAAGCCATCAAATAAAACAACTTGAAGAACAGCTTGGTATTGAACTTTTTCAGCGTAAAACACGTTCAATAAGTTTAACAACAGCTGGTAAAAACTTTTTTGATGCCGTATCTCCTATCATTACCATGTTAGAAGGTACCATTAACGAGTTTAGTCAGATGCAACAAAACACTAATTTAACAATTACCTTGCCTGAGTTTTTTGCAAGCGAACTACTTATGCCTAAATTAAGCGAGTGGACGACAGAGCATCCTAATATTAATTTACAAATGGATACGCTTAAAACACGCAAAGAAATAACACGGCATAGCGATTTGTCTATTGTATTGTCCTCTAGTAAACCTACTGAAGGCTTAGTAACTGAATTATTTAATCTTGAATATATCCCTGCGTGTAATGAAAAACTGCTCAATCAGTGGAAAAATGATCATCGTAAAGCACTAAACCAAGTTCCGCTAATTCTACATAAAGCGCGTCCTTGGGCGTGGCATCAATGGGCTGAAAAAGCAGGCATTGATGACTTTTCTCCTTCGCAAATTATCCAAATAGACAGTATGTTTGGTGTAGCACGTGCTGCGCAGCAAGGCATGGGCATTGCGCTTATTCCACTGCCAATTAGTCAAAGTTGGTTAGATGAGAAGTGGCTCTATAAATTATTTGAACAGCCTTTAACAACTAAAGATAAATACTACTTAGTACAACACGAATCCAACATACCTAATCACCCACTTGATTTATTTGCGAAGTGGGTTGTAAATACGTTTAGAAAAATCCAAGAATAACCCCCGATTAGACGAGTTCAGTAATACAACCTACTGTGTGTTGTATTACTGAACTCGTCT
>NZ_JJNY01000127.1:0-749 GCF_000690035.1 Pseudoalteromonas sp. S3431 | reverse complement strand
ATTTGTTTCAATACGCATACTCAGGGATTGTCGTAATGCCGACTATCTATAAGACCTGCGAGAAACACTATTAGCCTCTATTTATTCTTTCACTTTACCCCTAGGAGACCCAAAATGGAAGCCTTTAACGTCTCAGATTTTGCAGCCCTTATCGGGATCGATTGGGCTGACCGTAAACACGATATTTGTGAAATAAATCGTGACACAAATACACAACATTTAAGTGTGATTTCCTCTGAACCTAAGTCAATTAATGCATGGGCGCTTGAGTTAAAACAACGCTACAACGGCAGATCTGTTGCTGTCGCGTGTGAGCTAAAAAAAGGCCCACTTATATATGCACTCAGTAAATTTAAGCACATTGTATTATTTGTGATTAACCCATCAAGTGTTGCTAAATACCGTGCCGCATTTACGCACAGCGGGGCTAAAGATGATCCTACTGATGCAATTATTCAAGTTGAAATCTTACAACTTCATATGGATAAATTAACGGTTATTAGGCCGGATTCAGAGGACGTTAGGTGTCTTGCGCAGCTTGTCGAATACAGACGTAAACTAGTACAAGATCGTGTTAATTTAACCAATAAAATAGCCACAACGCTAAAAAATTATTATCCCCACGTGATTGATTGGTTTAAAGAAAAAGACACTCAAATATTCTGTGACTTCTTACTGCGCTGGCCCTCTCTTGCTCACGCTAAAAAAGCGAGGAAACAAACACTACTCGACTTCTTTAATCAACATAA
>NZ_JJNY01000126.1:0-2433 GCF_000690035.1 Pseudoalteromonas sp. S3431 | reverse complement strand
TTGAACAAATTTCAATCCAAAAAGCTCAGCATGCCCTAAGCTATATTTTATAAATAGATAGGCAAAGGATTAATACTATTATGCGAGAAAGCGTTACAAACGATACCAATCAAAACGAACTTGTTAAACGCTTTTGCAGCGTTAGAGACGAAAGCCTAGTTATTATTGAACCACTCACTGTAGAAGATTGCCAATTACAAGCTATGGCTGATGCCAGTCCCACTAAATGGCATTTAGCGCATACCACGTGGTTTTTTGAAACGTTTTTACTTAGTGTTCATTGTAAACAGTACGCAGTTTTTAATCCTCACTATAAAATGCTTTTTAATTCTTACTACAATGGGATTGGAGAGCAATTTAAACGGGCAAACAGAGGAAGCTTATCTAGGCCAGGTTTAGACGAAGTGCTAGCTTACAGAGAACATGTAGATAGCCGTGTGATTGAATTACTTAAGACTGACGTTAACCCGCACATTAAAGATATTATTGAACTTGGGTTAAACCACGAGCAACAGCATCAAGAACTAATGCTTATGGACATCAAATATAACTTTTCAGTAAATCCAATATTTCCTCAATATAAAACATCGCTTTTAAATAGCCAAAAAAAATCAGCTGATATTAAACCCCTTAATTTTATCAATTTTGAACAAGCCATTATTAATATTGGCACAAATGCCGACGATGAATTTGCATATGATAACGAGTGCCCCAAACACCAAGTACTAATTCATCCATTCAGTTTTGCTAATAGATTGGTCACTAATGGTGAATATTTAGACTTTATAAATGCCGGTGGATATAGCAATCCACAATATTGGTTAAGCGACGGTTGGGCGCATATTCAAAACACTCGTTTAACGCATCCATTATATTGGCATTGCATAAATAACGAATGGTTTGAGTTTACACACTATGGATTGCAGCCTTTAAATTTAAGTGCCCCCATTAGCCATGTTAGTTATTTTGAGGCCAGCGCCTATGCTAATTTTGTAAAGGCTCGCTTGCCTACAGAGTTCGAGTGGGAATATGCAGCTAAAAATACACCTTTAGATACACCTTTAACAGACACTAATAATAACTACCTAACACCACAACAAGCAAAAGATGATACTGAAATAAACCAGTTAATGGATTCATGTTGGCAATGGACAAACAGTGCATATTTGCCATACCCCGGTTTTAAGCCTATTGAAGGAGTAGCAGGGGAATACAATGGTAAATTTATGAATAACCAAATGGTGTTACGGGGCGGGTGTGTGTTTACCCCTCGAAACCATTTACGACAAACATACCGAAATTTTTATTACCCACATCAAGCGTGGATGTGCAGCGGGATAAGACTAGCTAAGGATATAGTATGAGCCAAGTAACAGCGATTAAACAAAGTAACATAACCGACACTGAATTTTTAAACGACGTGATAAGCGGATTAACTCAACAACAAAAAACGCTTCCGTGTAAGTATTTTTACGATGATAAAGGTGCTGCATTATTCGAGCAAATAACATCCTTACAAGAGTATTATGTTACACGTACGGAGTTGTCTATTTTAGAGCAATACTCGCAGTCAATTGCTCAAATGCTACCTGAAAATCTCTCTATTATTGAGCCTGGGTGTGGTTCGGGTAAAAAGGTCGCGTATTTATTAGCGCACATGGCAAACGTAAAAACCTTCGTACCATTTGAAATTTCTGAGGAGATGCTCAGTTATTCACTTGCACATTTGTCGCCATTATTTCCAGATTTGGCAATTTCGCCATTACTAGGAGACTTTACACATAGCCAAATGGTTAAACAGCTAACCAAAGACACCGCTTTAGACAGTCAAACTAATTTGGTGTACTTTCCGGGCTCTACTCTTGGTAATTTTGCCCCAGTTAAAGCCATAGAAATTATGAATAATTTCCATCGCTTATGTGGTGTAAACGGTTATGTATTAATTGGGGTTGATTTAGTAAAAGAGCGCCAAGTGTTACTTGATGCATATAACGATAAAGCGGGGATCACCGCTGCATTTAATAAAAATTTACTACAACGTATTAATAACGAGCTAAGTGGCACATTTAATTTAGATAACTTTAGCCACGAGTCACGCTTTAACGAGCAACATAGCCGCATTGAAATGCATTTAGTAAGTAACTGTAATCAAAGCGTGATTATAAATGATCAGCAAATAGACTTTATTGAAGGCGAAAGTATCCATACAGAAAACTCTCACAAGTACACGCTCGAATCGTTTAAGCAGCTTGCCGCGCAAGCTAATTTAAAGTTAGAGCAAACATGGCAAGACGATAGTAATTATTTTGCATTGTGCTTATTAAGGCCGCTATAAACGTTACTTAATATGTTTAGGGCGTGTTGATCTTTGATAGTTGAATTTGCAGCAATATGTTTGGTTTTTAGGCAAGGCAGAGCCTATGAAGTGTGGTT
>NZ_JJNY01000125.1:0-3447 GCF_000690035.1 Pseudoalteromonas sp. S3431 | reverse complement strand
GCGAGCTTTCTTAATAACACTTCACTTCCCTATTAAAAATAAGTAAGTGGCGTCCCCAAGGGGATTCGAACCCCTGTTACCGCCGTGAAAGGGCGGTGTCCTAGGCCTCTAGACGATGGGGACACATAAATGTGTCACTAGGACAACTGAATAGTTTAACTCGTTTCAGGCGAGCTTTCTTAATAACACTTCACTTTCCTATTAAAAACAAGTAAGTGGCGTCCCCAAGAGATTAGTACTCTTGATAACGTCGTGCATAGAGAGTGCGGTGTCACACTGCTTTACACAATACTTAAAATAATAAGTGGCGTCCCCAAGGGGATTCGAACCCCTGTTACCGCCGTGAAAGGGCGGTGTCCTAGGCCTCTAGACGATGGGGACACATAAATGTGTCACTAGGACAACTGAATTTTTAGACTCGTTTCAGGCGAGCTTTCTTAATAACACTTCACTTTCCTATTAAAAATAAGTAAGTGGTGTCCCCAAGGGGATTCGAACCCCTGTTACCGCCGTGAAAGGGCGGTGTCCTAGGCCTCTAGACGATGGGGACACATAAATGTGTCACTAGGACAGTTGATAAGTTTAACTCACATCATGAGATTTAAGGTAATTGCGTTTAATACAAATAAAGACTCGAGCTTTAATTGTGACGCTATTTTCTCGGTAAAACCGCCTTTAACTAATAAAAGTTAAGTGGCGTCCCCAAGGGGATTCGAACCCCTGTTACCGCCGTGAAAGGGCGGTGTCCTAGGCCTCTAGACGATGGGGACACAGAAAACTGCTACCCTAGGACAAAACACTAATTTTTGGTGGAGCCATGCGGGATCGAACCGCAGACCTCTTCACTGCCAGCGAAGCGCTCTCCCAGCTGAGCTATGGCCCCAACTTAATCAATACCCGTCGTGATAAACACATCGTGTATCGCTTAGTGCGGGGCGCATTCTATGCACCACCCAAAATAAAGTCAACAGTTTTTTACCTAGCTTTATTTAAATGGTTTAATTTTCAACAAACTGGCTATCAAGCGTGCTAAAAAATACAATTTGAATAAGATTCTAACCCTACTGCTTATAATAACATCACTATATTGCAACGAATACCCAATAGCCCCCACTCCCCCATTTAATGAAACAAAATTTCACCAAAGCAAAGGTATACATTTATATGCAAATTAAACTTATCTAAAAACTACCAATTAAGGCCTCGCCAATCGCCTTAATCTTTTAAAAGTTACAATTGCTTATAATAACCAAAGTTTAAATGTGGGTTTGAGAGTACCCGCAGCCTTTACTTGCTTAATAACCAGCGTAACTCGTACTAAAAAATTCGATTATTGTTTGAAGAGCATTTTTAAAAGAGCATTGTAGCTTCGTAATTCTATCTACAAAACTTCAGGGCGCGTTGATCTTTGGTGGGTGAATTTGCAGCAGTATGTTTGGTTTCAGGCAAGGCAGAGCCTATGTAGTGTGGTTATTCCCCATGAATAGGCGATAACGCCGCATAAAGTCCAAACATGCGCTGCCCTTTGGGTTCAATCCACAAAGGTCAACACGCACTAGTTATATGTGATCTATTTAGTCTTAATCCGAAGGCTATTAGTGAAGTATGAGTATTTACGATTTGGCTAGGTTGGCTTATAAAAATAAAGCAAGTACAAAAATAAAAATAGATTTTAGGATGCTGTAAATATCATTTGTTTTGGGAAGTTTAAATTAAATTCATTTTTAAAGGCCAGCTATATTTACTAAATAACTTGCCCTAATGCTAATTCATCTTGTTCATAGTCATAAAAACGACTCCAATAAAAAACAATGAGTATCGTAAAACTAAATTTAAGATTAATAGAACTACAATTCCCTGCTCACTTTTAGGTGTTTAATTGAACTGCAACCTTAAATTTGATGATAAAATAGACTTCAATCGTATCCTGTTGTTTATAAAACCTTCGTTCAGTACATTTTTATCATTCAAGTGTTGACACATTTTCAACTCTATCTATAATAGCGCCCCACAACAACGCAGCAATGCAATGTTGTTTAGATGTGGGTGATTAGCTCAGTTGGGAGAGCATCGCCCTTACAAGGCGAGGGTCACTGGTTCAAGTCCAGTATCACCCACCACTTTTTAATTAAAGTGTTCACATCTAAATTCTATATGAGTCATAAGCTCAGTTAGAAAATAGAGAGCATTACCGCTACTTACAAGTAACGGCAAAGTTTACTGGTTAAAGTCCAGTGCTATTTATTTAATAGTAGCGTTTTAATTTATATGTGGGTGATTAGCTCAGTTGGGAGAGCATCGCCCTTACAAGGCGAGGGTCACTGGTTCAAGTCCAGTATCACCCACCACATATAAAACCTATTACTATATTAATAGTCGTGTTTTAAAATTGTAATATGGGTCGTTAGCTCAGTTACAAGAAAAGAGAGCATCACCGCCTTTTATAAAAGATGGCGAAGTTCACTGGTTAAAGTCCAGTACTATCTAGGTAGTAGCATGTAATATGGGTCGTTAGCTCAGTTGGGAGAGCATCGCCCTTACAAGGCGAGGGTCACTGGTTCAAGTCCAGTACGACCCACCATTTCTTAAATGGTGCATATTACAAGAAAATCTAAATGGGTCGTTAGCTCAGTTAGAAAAAAGAGAGCATCACCGCTATTTACAAGTAACGGCGAGGTTCACTGGTTAAAGTCCAGTACTATTTATTTTAATAGTAGCGTTTTAATTTATATGTGGGTGATTAGCTCAGTTGGGAGAGCATCGCCCTTACAAGGCGAGGGTCACTGGTTCAAGTCCAGTATCACCCACCACATATAAACCTATTATTATATCAATAGTCGCGTTTTAAAATTTAATATGGGTCGTTAGCTCAGTTGGGAGAGCATCGCCCTTACAAGGCGAGGGTCACTGGTTCAAGTCCAGTACGACCCACCATTCCTAGAATGGTGCATATTAAAATGTAATTTGGGTGATTAGCTCAGTTGGGAGAGCATCGCCCTTACAAGGCGAGGGTCACTGGTTCAAGTCCAGTATCACCCACCAAATTACATCAAGCGGTTAATTGATAATAAAGAATTAAATAACAGGCATACCTATTATATGTGGGTGATTAGCTCAGTTGGGAGAGCATCGCCCTTACAAGGCGAGGGTCACTGGTTCAAGTCCAGTATCACCCACCACATATAAGTACTATAAGATAACTCCTTTAATAATAACTTCTCTAGTAATAACTCTTTCTTCCCATATTAAATACATTTAATAACTTCATAAAAACTCAATATATAATACCAATCTGCTTATATATGGGGTCTATTTAACGTTAAGAAAATTACGCTAGAACTAGGCAAAAATTTTTGTATCTAGTTGTTCTAAATAAAAAATTTTTAACGACGTTATAGTGCAATTTAATTCGTTAAATTGATCAAAGATTTATGCAGGTTGGTATAA
>NZ_JJNY01000124.1:0-16542 GCF_000690035.1 Pseudoalteromonas sp. S3431 | reverse complement strand
AGACTCTAATTTGTTTGCCTCACTACCTAAGTAGTTTGGCTGTTAGAACTCAATCTGTACGAGTGCCCACACAGATGATTGCTTTATATTGTTAAAGAACGTTTTGAGTCGCTTTAGCGCCTCAAGGGATGCGAATAATACACCCTTTATTTTTCGAGTCAATACTTAGTTTTAAACTTTCTTTTGGAAGATTTAAAACCGAAGTTTTATTTAACTCTCTGAGTAGTTCGTGCCTCGCTATGCGTTGGCCTTTCCCGTCTCAGTGGGGTTGCATTATAGGGAGATCCGAAAACAGATCAACCCTTTTTTGAAGAAAACTTGAAATAATGTGCTGTTCGCTGATAATTTGAGCTAAACAGGTTGAAAACACAACATAACTAGCAAAACATTAACAAAAAAAGGCACTTTCAGTTTTCTTATTGTCTAAAAGTGCGCTTAAGCGATCTTCATATAAAGGCTTACACCCCAAATGATCAACACGATCGTTAATGAAAGTGTTACGGCTGCAGATCCCATATCTTTGGCTCTGCCTGACAATACATGTAATTCTGTACTTACTCGATCAGTTAATGCTTCGATGGCAGAATTTAGTAATTCAACTATTAGTATAATAAGCAATGAGCTTACTAGGACTGCCCAATGTAATAATGATGAGGCAAGCCAAAATGAGATAGGGAATAATATAAGGCTTAGGAGTAGCTCTTGTCTAAATGCAGCTTCTTCTTTAAATGCAGCTTTAAAGCCAAGGTAGGAGCAATAACTTGCTTTAAAAACACGCTTAAGGCCTAAGCCATTTGGTTTTAATACATCTTTCATTAATAAACTCTATGAATGAAGGTCAAAATAAAGCCCCGCACTGCGAGGCTTTTTATTTACGCTACGCCGTATTGATCACGGTAAGCTTTAACTGAGGCTAAATACTCGTCCATTGTGCCTTGGTTTTCAAGGTAACTAATAAGATCAGCTAATTTTACAATAGAGATCACTTTAGTATTAAAGTCGCGTTCAACTTCTTGAATAGCAGATAACTCGGCTTTACCTTTTTCTTGGCGATCTAATGCAATTAAAACACCACTAAGGTCTGCACCATTTTGTGCAATAATTTCCATGGACTCACGAATAGCGGTACCTGCGGTAATTACATCATCAACTAGCATTATTTTGCCATTGAGTTCTGAGCCTACTAATGTACCACCTTCACCGTGTGCTTTTTTCTCTTTACGATTAAAACAGTAAGGTACATCTTTATCATGGTGATCTGCTAATGCAACTGCCGTTGTTGTCGCTATTGGGATACCTTTATACGCGGGACCAAATAGTACATCATACTCTATCGCTGAATCTTCTAATGCTGATGCATAAAAACGACCTAAGCGTGCTAAGTCACGACCTGTATTAAACAAACCGGCATTAAAAAAGTACGGACTTATGCGCCCTGACTTTAAAGTAAACTCACCAAATTTTAATACCTGCTTCTCTAGAGCAAATTCTATAAACTCTTTTTGATAATCTTTCATATCGCGTGGCCTACCTATTTATGCTAATGCTTGCTTTTGTACGTCAATGATTTCACGAATAGAATGTTTAGCTAAAGTAAGTAACTCATCTAGCTCATCAAACGAGAAAGGTTCGCCTTCGGCTGTACCTTGAATTTCTATAATTTTACCTGTTTCGGTTAAAATTACATTCATATCAGTCTCAGCAGCTGAATCTTCAATGTATTCTAAATCGCTAATTGCTTGGCCTTTATATATACCAACTGAAATAGCTGCAATCATATGTTTAAGTGGGTTTGAATTAATCATACCTTTTGCACGCATATGCGTTAACGCATCAACAAGTGCAACACATGCACCACTTATAGAAGCAGTACGTGTACCGCCGTCAGCTTGAATAACGTCACAGTCAATGGTAATTGTGTTTTCGCCAAGCGCTTTTAAGTCAACAGCCGCACGAAGTGCACGTGCAATTAAGCGTTGAATTTCCATAGTACGGCCGCCCTGCTTACCACGTGCAGCTTCACGAGCATTACGCGTATGCGTTGCTCGCGGTAACATACCGTATTCAGCATTGATCCAACCTTTACCCTGACCTTTCATGAAACGAGGAACGCCCGATTCAACAGTAGCTGTACAAAGTACTTTGGTGTTACCAAACTCAACAAGTACTGAGCCTTCAGCATGCAAAGTATAATTACGTGTAAATGTAACAGGTCTAATTTGGTTAGGTGTTCTTTCGCTTGGACGCATTGACGATCCCCTTAATTCAGAATTTGCGACATTATAAGTGTATGTGGGTATAGATACCATGCTGATTTAAATAAATAGCTGTATGCAAAATATTCAGTGTATTAAATTTTCCCTAGAGCTTAAGCAGTGTTACGGTATAATCATCATAATATTATATTTATAAATTTAGGAAAATATCCATGATCCACAGTATGACAGCTTATGCGCGTCGCGAAATAAAAGGCGATTGGGGAACTGGCACTTGGGAAGTTCGTTCAGTGAACCAGCGTTACCTTGAAACATTTATTCGTGCACCAGAGCAATTTCGTGGCATGGAACCGGTTATTCGTGAGCGTTTACGCAAACACTTACAACGCGGTAAAGTTGAGGTTTTTTTAAAGTTTGTAGCAAACCCTGCTCATGTTGGGGAGCTATCAATTAACCAAGCTCTGGCTGAGCAACTTATAAATAGTGCTAAATGGGTTCAACAACAAAGTAATGGCGACATTAACCCTGTTGATATATTACGTTGGCCTGGCGTTATGGAAGCACAAGAACTTGATATGGATAGCGTTAATACAGCGCTAATTGTTGGTCTTGATCAAGTAATAGAAGATTTTAAATCAGCACGTGGCGATGAAGGTGCAAACCTTGAAGAAATGATAGCAATCCGCCTTGATGCAATTCTAGAGCAAGTAGAAATTGTAGAAACGCATATGCCTGAGATTACTAAGTGGCAGCGTGAAAAACTGGCTCAAAAGCTAGAAGACTTAACAGCAAACATTGACGAATCACGCCTTGAACAAGAACTTATTTACCTTGCGCAAAAACAAGATGTGGCTGAAGAATTAGATCGCTTAAAGTCTCACGTTAAAGAAACTAAAAAAATCCTTAAAAAAGGAGGCGCATGTGGTCGCCGCTTAGATTTTATGATGCAAGAATTTAATCGTGAAGCTAACACGCTAGCATCTAAATCTATTAATAGCGATATTACTACTGCAGCCGTAGAGCTAAAAGTGTTGATAGAACAAATGCGAGAACAGATCCAGAATATCGAATAATTAATTCTCTCTGCATTATTGAAAACAAAAACGGCCTTAAATTGGCCGTTTATATTTTATAAGTAATTAACCCAATATATTGTTACCTTTATTTTCTTGCTGATGAATAGTAACAGGCCAGCCGGGGTACTGATTACTCGCTTTACCATCTGCCACATCAACTAAAAACTTATATGCATCCATTGTATAAGTTCGCTTTTGAGAATCAAACGTTATAAAACCAAAACCACTGCCTTTTTCATGAGCTTTGACATATCGGTTATTTGATTTACCGACTTCTGGATTGCCTACGGCATACACATAAATTTTATTGCCAAAAGTATCTTTATATTCACCGGTTTCAGCTAACCCATGGGCAGGACGATTTTGATGGGGCATATTCATTGAATCTGGCTTCCACCACCTTGGCCAACCGGCTGAAATAGCTGGAGTGCAAAAGGCCCAATTGCTATCTCGTTGTTGATTTACCCCATATTGCGATAAAGAACCTAAGTGCGTGTCACCACAAATATGTAATGCCATAGAATCGCGCATTGCGTCGATTGCTCGGTTTCGTGCCGATGCTGGCCAACCACTTGAGTCAAAGTCGTATTTTAAGAAGCGATCAGGTAAAGGTTGATGCGTTGAAATAGCAGCAAACACTGTTTGGCTTAATACTGCTTTTAAATTATGCCCGCGCCAGTCTTTACTCCATTTTTCAAGAAAATCCTCTTGTCGCTTACCCAGTAAATCTAATCCAGGAGGATTAAATGCTGGATTATAAAAAAGCGGATTTTCATTTTGTCCTGTTTCGCCCACGGCTACATTAATGCGCTCAGGGCCACTTTTCCATTGCCTGTCGGCAAGAATTGCAAAACCTACTCCACCGTACAACATGTTGCTAAAATATGAGCTAATACCATTAGTTGGAGTTGGATCGTACGAGTCTGGATGATGATTCAAAGTGGTTTTATGTACCATATTAATCACTCGCGTAGAGTCAATATATCCACCTAATACACTTGCCGATGGGTCTTTTGAAATATTTTTCATCGTTGCACCACCTTCGCCCCACAAGTTACCTTGCAGTACATCGTGATCATCAGGCAAACAAATGGTAGGTTGATTGCGCATAACCTCTTTAAAAGACCAACCGAATTGATAGAACTTGCGTAAATAATTTAAAATTGCCAAGTTGTCTGGGGTACGAATCACACCGAATCCACCATGACTTTCATAAATTTGATCGCCCGAGAAAAAAACAAGATCTGGGTGTAGTTTTTTGACATTTTGAGCAACAGGTTCGTAAGGAAAACCATAGTCATTTTGACAAGTAAGGGCTGCCATGCGTAATTTATTACCACTTGGGTTTGCTTTTATATTGCCGGAATAAATGTCGGGGGTTTCTGTGCCGTCGGTATGTTTTTCACGGTAAACAACCCTAAAAGGGGTGTCTTGTGTTTCATCCCAATTTATAATCCGAAAAGTAGCTAACCAACCGTCATGATCAATAATCTGAGTGTCAATAGATACCCATTGATTATTACGCTGTACTTGCAGTTCTACTTGCTGATTATCTTGCTCGCCTATTGGCCCGGTGTAAGCGCTCAGCTTCATTACAAAACCTTCATCGCTCAATGTGTCGCTTAGCGAATACATAGTCCAAAGTATAGGACCAAATTTTTGCTCATCAATTACTGAAAAAGCCTCACCTTGCATACTCCAATTACTAAATTTGTAACGTGCGCCTAATTTATCTTCCGGCACATTTTGTGAAGTTACTGATGCAATAGAAAAGTTACTAACAAGCGCCACATTACCTAATAATTCAGATGCTGGGACTAAATGCGTCAGAGTTCCTATTATTGCTCCTGATGTACTTAAGCTAGCAACTAACTCCAAGGCCATTACACCCGACTGCGGCGTGCCCGTTAAACTTAAAGTAATCTCGTGATTATCTATCGGTGTAACTAGAGGTGTTGTGTTATTACCTAAAACTAAATGATTATTTTTGATACCAAGGTCGTAACCTTCTTGTATAAAACAGTTACTACGGTATTCGTTTAATTCACTTTTAGCTCCGAGGCGAATACCTGCGCCCCCATCTTTACTATTTTGCTCTAAGCGTGAAACTTGAACCGACATTGTAAAAGCTTGATCAAGATGAGTTATTTGGTGCGTCAGGGAGTGAACACTTCGATTACCTCCTCTTGTTATACACTCAGCAGCGCCGTTAACAACACGCCAATCCTCCATCGGGTTAGCCCAATATTGCTTACCAAGCCATACTCTATTATACGTTTTATGCCAGTTATCACGGTGAGGCTTAGTGCCGGTGGTAATTGTAGAGGTTGCAGCACCTAAAGTATTCTTGCAACCAGAAACGCCAGTAGCAACAACACCTGCAGCTAATATTTTAAGTACTGACCGGCGAGATATATTTTTATCCATAGTTTGATCTCTACATATTGGTTATTGTTAACAATAAACTAACTATAATGTTTTTTTAATAAAAGATCATGCCTTTGTTTTCTGAACTTTATTGGCCTCTTTGTTGCTTAACTAAACCATTTAGGTGCTGTATCACGGCACTCTTTCAGTATTACTAATAATTGTAATTTTATTTAAAATGCAACTTAGCAAAATACTCTCGACCTAACTTGAGCACTAAGAGCTAATTAAAGTACAATACAGTTAATTAAAGGCTTGGCTTACTTGTAACCCAAGCCTATTTATTTTTAGGTAGAGAAAGACATGGCACAAACTCGCGGTAACTTATTTATTTTATCAGCGCCTTCTGGTGCTGGTAAATCAAGCTTAATCAATGCGTTATTAAAAAAGCATACTGATATGAAAGTATCGGTCTCGCACACGACTCGCTCTCCTCGCCCCGGTGAAGAAAATGGCGTGCATTATCATTTTGTCTCTACAGATGAGTTTAAAGCGCTGATTGAAAAAAATGACTTTTTTGAATGGGCTCAAGTATTTGATAATTACTATGGCACATCAAAGCAAGCTATTGAGTCGCAACTTGATGCGGGTATTGATGTGTTTTTAGATATTGATTGGCAAGGCGCGCAGCAAGTGCGCAAAATTATGCCAAGCGTACAAACCATTTTTATTCTACCTCCTTCAAAAAAAGAGCTAGAGCAGCGTTTAAATAACCGTGGCCAAGATTCGGCTGACGTTATTGCCGGACGAATGGCACAAGCACAATCTGAAACATCACATTATAACGAGTACGACTTTGTAATTGTAAATGATGACTTTGAGAGCGCACTTGCTGACATAGAAATAATTGTAATGGCTCAACGCTTAACCCTAAAAGCTCAAGAAGATCGTCATCAAGTTTTACTAAATAGTCTGCTTAAATAATTTAAGCCTATTTAAATTAGGCTTAGGCGAGTAAAACTGATAAAAATTGAACACTGGCTATTGGCGAATGTGGCTCCTTGGAGTAAACTACGCCTTTGCTTTTAAATTATTTTTGGAGTGCTGTGATGGCCCGCGTAACAGTTGAAGATGCAGTAGATGCAGTTGGTAATCGTTTTGACTTAATTTTAGTTGCGGCTCGTCGTGCCCGCCAAATTGCTGTTGGTGGTAAAACGCCACTAGTAGACCCTGAAAACGATAAACCAACGGTTGTTGCTTTACGTGAAATTGAATTAGGTTTAGTTGATAGCGCTTCAATGGACTTAATTGACCGTGAAGAACAACAACACCAAGAAGCAGCAGAACTAGCTGCTGTTGCTGCCATTGTTGGTGGCAATCAATAATCGACCTCCCGGTCTGATTTAGCCAACGGCGCAGTATTTCTACTATAGCCGTTGGCAATCCATTCTTTTCATCGTATATTCGTAACTTACCTAATTTACTTCACTAGGGCCTGTTTATCTTTCGAGGTTAAATTTGCAACAGCATGCTTGGTATTTAGGCAAGGCAGAGCCTATGTAGTGTGGTTATTCCCCATGCATAAGCGATAACGCAACATAAGTGCCAAACATGCGCAGCCCGAAGGGTTCTGCCTAGGGGCAATTTACTCTTTGTTGCTCGGTTTTTACTTAGCCCGCTAGGCTAAAAACCTCGCGCCGCGATTAAATCGCCCCTAGATTGAACAAATTTTAATCCTGAAAGGTCAACGGGCCCTAGAACATTGGAGTGTAAATGTATCTTTTTGAAGGTCTTAAAAAGAAAATTTCTGAATACTTGCCTGCTGCAGATGTAGAGCTGGTACAAAAATCTTACGTGGTAGCCCGAGAGGCCCACGAAGGACAAACTCGCTCAAGTGGCGAACCTTATATTACTCACCCTGTTGAAGTAACTCAAATTCTTGCCGGCATGCATCTTGACCATGAAACGCTCATGGCCGCGTTAATGCACGATGTAATTGAAGATACTGATTTTAGCCAACAAGATTTAGCTGAAATTTTTGGTGAAACGGTTGCTGAATTGGTTGAAGGTGTAAGTAAGCTCGATAAGCTCAGCTTTAAAGATAAAAAAGAATTCCAAGCCGAAAACTACCGTAAAATGATTATGGCTATGACTCAAGACATACGAGTTATTTTAATCAAGCTTGCTGATAGAACGCATAATATGCGCACATTGGGTGCTCTTCGCCCCGATAAACGCCGCCGTATAGCACGCGAAACACTAGAAATATACGCGCCGATAGCAAACCGTTTAGGTATTCACGACATTAAAAATGAGCTTGAAGATTTAGGTTTTCAAGCTCTATACCCTATGCGCCATCGTGCACTTAAATCTGAAGTTGCAAAAGCACGTGGTAATCGAAAAGAAGTTATTTCAAATATTCAAAACGAAATTGAAGCGCGCCTTGAAGAGTCAGGCATAAAAGCGACGGTATCGGGCCGCGAAAAGCACCTTTATAGTATTTATAAAAAAATGCTTAATAAAGAACTGTTATTTAACGAAGTCATGGATATTTACGCGTTTAGAATTGCGGTTGACTCTATGGATACGTGTTATCGCGTATTAGGTGTTGCTCACAGCCTTTATAAGCCTATTGAAACGCGCTTTAAAGACTATATTGCAGTGCCTAAAACCAATGGCTATCAGTCACTTCATACTTCTTTAGTTGGCCCACACGGCATACCTGTTGAGATTCAAATTCGTACTCACGACATGGATCATATGGCAGACAAAGGCGTGGCCGCACACTGGATGTATAAAAAATCAGGTGATGGCGCGGGCAATACGTCACAACAACGTGCTCGCCAATGGATGCAAAGTTTATTAGAGCTTCAGCAAAGTGCTGGCTCATCATTTGAATTTATAGAAAATGTAAAAACTGAGCTATTCCCTGAAGAAATTTACGTATTTACGCCAGATGGCCGAATCGTTGAATTACCAATGGGCGCAACAGCTGTTGATTTTGCATACGCTGTACATACTGACGTTGGAAATACGTGCGTAGGGGCAAGAGTAAATCGCAAACCTTACCCTTTGAGTAAAGCGCTTGATACCGGCCAAACAGTAGAAGTAATTACTAGCTCTGGGGCTCACCCAAATGCAACTTGGCTAAACTTTATTGTTACCGGTAAAGCACGGTTAGGCATTCGTAACTACCTTAAGAGTCAGCATCACGAGGAAGCGCTGTTATTGGGTAGGCGTTTACTCGACTCCGCACTTGGTGAAAATAAGTTCGACAGTATTCCTGATGAGAATATAGCGCGAGTACTTGAAGAACATGAACTTTCTACACTACTTGAGTTACTAGTAGCAATAGGCTCTGGTAATCTGATGAGCATGTTAATTGCTAAACGCTTATTACAAAACGAAAACGATGATTTAACAGACATTACCAACCAAGTCAAAGCAACCATTATTGGCACCGAAGGTATGTTAGTTAATTACTCTAAGTGTTGCCGCCCTGTACCTGGGGATGCAATAACTGCACATATAAGCCAAGGCAAAGGATTAACTGTTCATCGCCAGGAATGTAAAAATATTCGCGGCTGGGAAAGTGAGCGCTCTAAATACTTAGTTGTAAAGTGGGACGATAATCCAGAGAAAGAATATATCGCAGCCCTTAGAGTCGAGATTATTAATCATCAAGGGGCGCTTGCAAAGTTAACCAATGTTGTTGCGACTACCCAAGCCAATATTGTGGAAATAGCCACTGATGAAAAAGAAAGTAATTTATACGTGATAGATTTAGGGGTTACCGTTAAAAACCGTATCCACGTTGCTAACATTATGCGACGCATTCGCGTTATGCCTGATGTACAAAAAGTCTATCGTAAAAAATAAAATAGGAAACACATGAATAAAGCATTTATTTCTACCGACAAAGCGCCTGCAGCAATAGGCACATATAGCCAAGCAGTTAAAGTAGGAACGGCTGTCTACTTATCGGGTCAAATACCATTAGTACCTGAGACTATGGAAGTTATTTCGGAAGACTTTGGCGAACAAACACATCAAGTATTTAAAAACATTGCTGCTGTATGTGAAGAAGCTGGGGGGCAGATACACGACCTAGTTAAGGTGAATATTTACCTTACTGATTTATCTAACTTTGCTATTGTTAACGAAGTAATGAGCCAATACTTCAAACAACCATACCCTGCTCGTGCCGCAATTGGTGTGCGTGCGCTGCCAAAAGGTGTGCAAGTTGAGATAGATGGAATAATGGAACTACCTTCAACTAATTAGTATTACCTACGAGCTATGGTCCCAGCTATAGCTCTATTTCTCCATAACCTCGTTTTGTTTTCTTGACTCAAAAGTAAATTTCTAGCAATCTGTTATTATGTAATATACTCAAACTTAACTTAAGTAGTAGAGAAGGATTAACTAGTGTTTAAGCTTGCTCATAATGGAAATATTTTACTTGATGTAAGTAAGCACGCTCCGCCGAGTGCTGCGTTCGTGATTGAAGCTCTCGAAATGTCGACTTTTTGTGACTGTAAAATCGATCATGAAGCCATAAACAACTTCTTCAAAAATAAAAATACTGAGTCAGTTTTAGTTGTTGCAACTAAGTACGATGCCGCAATCAAGATAGAAATTAGCGATGATAAAATGCTAGCTATAGGCGAGCTCACTCTCGCTCAGGGCGGTAAGCAGCTAAGCCTAGATGATGCGAAAAAACACCTTGTTAAAGCTGGAATAGTTCGTGGCTACAAGCAAGTATTTTTAGAACAATTACTAGAAAAACAAGCCGAGCTATCACCTGGGACAATCGTTAAAGGTACTCTCGCCAAAGGGCGGCTTCCAAGTGATGGATTAGCGACAAAATTAGTAACAGTGGTAGAAACCCTAAAAGATCGTTTAAACGCGCCAAAATTAAAAGAAGATGGCAGCGTTGATATGCGTGACTTTGGAAAACTCGCAAGTGTAGAACCTGGTACAGTACTTATTCGACAGCACCCCGCAACCCCTGGTAAAGAGGGCTTCACAGTAGTCGGTGATATACTTACCGCTAAACCTGGTGAAAATAAACAACTGGTCGCAGGTGAAGGCACTGAAATATCAAAATTAAACCCTATGGAATTAGTCTCTACTATTGCCGGCGTTCCTGTAGAAATTAATAACGGAATGCGTGTAGATGATATTTTTACAATATCTGATGTAAATGTGAAAAGTGGCCATATCGACTTTGAAGGCAGTGTGATTGTTACACGAAACATCGATCCTGGTATGAAAATAAACGCAAAAGGCGATATTACTATCTTAGGTACTGTCGAATCAGGGGAGCTTACTGCTGGCGGTAATATCACTGTGAAGCAAGGTGTAATTGGCCATCAAAAGCCTGAGGATAAATCGTTATCCTGCAAATTAGTTTGTGCTGGAGATGTCCATGTTTCTCATTCACAGTATTGTTATATAGAAGCAGCTAACATATTTATTGATCGCCAAACTAGCCACTGTGTTATGAAAGCGAAAAAATTACTACAAGTTGGTCAAACAGACTTACCTAAAGGTAAAATTTTTGGTGGTGAAATACTGGATGCTACAACGCTCATTGCTGGTGAAATAGGAAACGAATCAGGCGCAAAAATGGCAATAAATTTAGCAGCTTCAGGCGCTGAAATAACTGCTGACACAGACAATTGCTTTAAAGATTTAGCAAATACAGATCAACAATTAGATACTCTTCAAGCTGCTCTCGAAAAAGCTGATTTAGTTAAAGATATTGATAAAAAGAATCAGCTAATTGCCAAAATTGGCGCTACACAACTGCATTATTGCCAACAGGCTGAACAATTAGAAAAACGCCTTTCGAGCTTAGATCATGAGTTACATGATTTGCTTAGTGATGCAAACCTTGCTGTTAACACTGTTTTGCATTCTGGAGTAGAAATTCATATTTTTAATAAAGTACTCAAAACAATTCGTAATTACCCACCATGCAATGTAAAGTTGTTGAATAATAAAGTAGAAATCGAGTTTAAAACACACTAGAAATGAGTGCAAATACAGGCACTCAAATCAATAGCTCCTCATATACCCTAAAGCAAATCACTTACTGTATCGTAAGTTTTATTTGGCCACACACTAACCTGTACTTGTCCAATATGTTGCTTTTGCAGTAGTAACATAGCCAAGCGCGACTGCCCTATTCCACCGCCAATTGTTTGCGGAAATTTACTTTGTAGTAGCGCTTTGTGCCAATCAAACTCTAAGCGGTCTTCATCTCCAGTAACCCTTAACTGCGCTTTTAAAACTTTAGGACTTACACGTATACCCATTGATGAAATTTCAAAGGCGTCTTCAAGTACTGGATTCCATACTAAAATATCACCATTTAAACCCATGTATTGATCGCATGTTGGCGTAGACCAATCATCGTAATCTGGGGCTCTTACATCATGGATTTTGCCATCACCAAGCGCGCCACCAATACCAATTAAAAATACAGCACCATATTCTTGTGCAATGGCTTTTTCTCGTTGCTTAGCACTAAAGTCAGGATACATTTTACGTAGCTCTTCACTGTGCACAAACTTAATGTCGTCCGGTAAAAAAGGCGTCAAACCATAAGACTCTCTTACAAAAGCTTCCGTCTCTTTTATCCCTTTATAAATAGATTGAACAGTTTGCTTTAGTGTTGCCAGCGAACGCTCTGTCGTTTCACTAATTACTTTTTCCCAATCCCACTGATCAACATATACAGAATGAATAGGACTTAATGAATCTTCTTCTGGGCGCAAAGCCTTCATTTGAGTGTAAATACCCTCACCAACACTAAAGCCATAAGTTGCCAATGTTTTACGTTTCCACTTAGCCAGTGAATGCACCACTTCGTAGCGGCTACCTGTAATCGCTTTCACATTTACAGCAACTGCGTTTTCATGGCCGCTTAAGTTATCTTGCGTGCCGTCGCCAACCTTAGCCAAAATTGGGGCTTGAACCTCAACCAACCCAAGTTGGGCTTCTAGTTGTTGTGAAAAAAATTGCTTAACTTTACTTATTTGCTGCTGTTGCTGCACATAGTGTGAACTCATAATAATTGGCCTCATTCCCAGTTATTGTTACTTGCTTAATTGATAAAAAACGCCCTAACAAGCGCCTTTAATGAAGTTAATTTAACGATTTAAAGAATTAATTCAATATCCCACAACAAAAATAGCTTTAATATATAAAAAGCATTAATTAAGTGGTATAAAAACCATATATTCGATAATTTTATGACAAATATATAATGGAAAATTATTTAATCGATAATCTCGATAAACAGATACTTCATGCGTTAATGGCAAATGCCCGTACTGCGTATGCCGAATTAGCAAAAAGATTTAATGTAAGCGCAGGGACAATTCACGTAAGAATTGAAAAAATGAAGCAAGCAGGGATCATTATAGGCACCCAATTAACGATTAATACTAAACAGCTGGGCTACGATGTGTGCTGCTTTATAGGCATTAATTTAAATAACGCACGTGATTACCCGCAAACGCTTATAAAGCTAGAAGCATTAGAGGAAGTGGTAGAGGCTTATTACACAACAGGTAACTACAGTATATTTATAAAGGTAATGACAAAGTCCATTGATCACTTACAAGATGTGCTGATTAATAAAATACAGGCAATAGAAGCCATTCAATCAACAGAAACACTTATTTCTCTACAAAATCCAATTAGCCGTACGGTAATGCCTTAACTGCAAAAATCTCGTATAATTGCCGAAAAAAGAGGATAACCATGCAGCAAACTCGCTATCAAAGAATCGAAGACGTACTTTCGCGCCGTCAAACAGACCTAACCGTGTGTTTAGAAGACGTGCACAAACACCATAACTTATCTGCAATAGTACGAAGTGCTGATGCGGTTGGTTGCCATCACGTACATGCTGTATGGCCTGAAAAGCAAAAATGGCTAACAAATAATACCTCAGGTGGCAGTAAAAACTGGCTAGAGACGCACTTACATAGAAATATTGATGATGCCGTTACTGCAATGCGTGAACGCAATCCAGAAATACAAATACTCGCGACTCACCTATCAGAAGATGCCGTTGATTTTAGAGAAGTAGATTACACCAAGCCAACGGCTATTATTGTTGGACAAGAAAAAACAGGGATCTCAGAAAAAGCCCTAGAATATGCTGATCAAAATATTATTATTCCAATGCAAGGCATGGTGCAATCGCTAAATGTTTCAGTTGCTGCTGCGCTAATATTGTTTGAAGCACAGCGCCAGCGTGAACTTGCAGGTTTATACAATAGAGATATGCTCAGCGCTGAAGTTAAGCACCCGCTTTATTTCGAAGGTTGTCACCCTATTATTGCAAGGCAGTGTAAACAAAAAAAATTACCTTACCCTGCACTTGATGAAAACGGCGAAATAGTCGCTGATGAGCAATTTTGGCAAGCTTTAAAACATACTTGATGCACTTACACTCTGTAAGTACACTTAATCTACATTAAATAATAAAAGTTGAGCCTACTTTGTCTAAACCTAGCTTAAGCCAATACCCAATAACAGAACTTAAAGGGGTTGGTCCAAAAATGGCCGAGCGCTTGTTGAAGCTAGGTATTTTAACTGTACAAGATATGCTCTTTCATTTACCACTTCGCTACGAAGATCGCACTCGCTTATACGCAATTAATGAGCTGCTACTTCATAGTCATGTAAGTGTGGAAGCAACAATTGAAACAAGCCAAATCACGTTTGGTAAAAGGCGCATGCTTGTTTGCCAAATCAATGATGGTACTGGGAGGCTAACATTACGGTTTTTTAATTTTACCGCCGCACAAAAAAACGCATTTAGTGCTGGTAAAATAATACGTTGCTTTGGTGAAGTGCGCCGTGGCCGTGTTGGCTTTGAAATGAGTCATCCTGAATACAGCATCAGCGATACCTCTAACGAGCAGCCGGTAGCGACAACATTAACGCCCGTTTATTCAACTACCGAAGGTTTAAAGCAACTATCGATTAGAGCTTTAAGCGAACAGGCTATTGATTTACTAAATAAATACTCAGTAGAAGAACTACTGCCTTCACAGTGGCAGCCATCAAATATGCCACTAAGTGACGCCTTATTATTACTGCACCGCCCACCAAATGATGTTGATGTAACTGCATTAGAGCAAGGTACTCACCCTGCTCAACAGCGCCTTGTATTCGAGGAGTTACTTGCTCAAAACCTCAGCTTATTAAAAGTGCGAGAGCAAGGGCAACAAGTTAAAGCCGTGGCATTAAATCCAGTAAACACATTAGAAAGCCAATTTTTAGAGCAACTTCCGTTTGCACCCACAAATGCGCAAAGCCGCGTAGTTGCTGAAATTAAAGGTGATATGCAACACGCGTATCCAATGATGCGTTTAGTACAAGGCGATGTAGGTTCAGGGAAAACACTGGTAGCAGCACTGAGTGCACTAACAGCCATTGCGCAGGGCTTTCAAGTCGCTTTAATGGCTCCTACTGAAATTTTATCAGAGCAACATGGTGTTAATTTTACAACGTGGTTTAATCAACTAGGTATAACCGTTGCTTGGCTTGGCGGTAAAACAAAAGGCAAAGAGCGCGTAGCAACACTTGAAAAAATAGCCTCTGGTGAAGCGCAAATGATTGTAGGTACTCACGCTTTATTTCAAGATGAAGTTAAGTTCAATAACTTAGTGCTTATCGTTATTGATGAACAACACCGCTTTGGTGTTCATCAGCGTTTATCACTGCGTGAAAAAGGTAAGTTTGGTGATTGCTATCCCCATCAACTGGTCATGACTGCAACACCCATCCCACGCACACTCGCTATGACAGCGTATGCCGACTTAGAAACCTCTGTAATTGATGAGCTACCACCAGGGCGTACGCCAATTACAACAGTGGCACTTCCTGATACTCGCAGAGACGATATTATTGCCCGCGTTAAATTAGCGTGTAACGAGCAAGGCCGCCAAGTTTACTGGGTGTGTACACTTATTGATGAATCAGAAGTCCTGCAATGCCAGGCAGCCGAAGACAGTGCACTGCAGTTAAAAGAAGCATTACCAGAGCTAAACGTAGGCTTAGTACATGGGCGAATGAAATCAGCTGAAAAACAAGCCATTATGAGCGAGTTTAAGGCAGGGAATATACATGTTTTAGTTGCCACTACGGTTATTGAAGTTGGTGTAGATGTCCCTAATGCGAGCTTAATCATTATAGAAAACCCTGAGCGCTTAGGCTTAGCACAGCTGCATCAGTTACGCGGGCGAGTTGGCCGCGGCGCTACGGCATCGCATTGTGTGCTTTTATATCACGCACCACTGTCTCATACCGCTCAAAAGCGATTAGGTGTACTACGCGATAGTAACGATGGCTTTGTGATAGCTGAGCGAGATCTAGAAATACGCGGCCCAGGTGAAGTTCTCGGCACAAAGCAAACTGGTTTAGCAGAATTCAAAATTGCAGACTTAACGCGCGACAAACAAACACTTAATCAAGTAAGGCCTATCGCGCAGCAAATGCTAAAACAATACCCTCAACATGTAGATCCTCTGATTCATAGATGGCTTGGCAATAAGTCAAACTACGCACAAGCATAACCCTCATTGAAATATATTTTCACTTTTCTGCAGACGTAAAAAAGCCCGAATAGTTAGATCCGGGCTTTCTACAATGTGAAGTCGGTGCGCACGCAGTAAAATGTCTTAGTGCCCACAGCGGTAGAAAGTCACATAACAAATGCTACACTATCATCGGTCGAAGCTTTGACTTCACTACTGAGTTCGGCATGGACTCTTGGCTATTTACTAAATCCCAGATAGCAAAAAACCCGTCACATTGCTGCAACGGGTTTCTTTAATTTGAAGCCTGGTAATGTC
>NZ_JJNY01000123.1:0-2097 GCF_000690035.1 Pseudoalteromonas sp. S3431 | reverse complement strand
GAAAACAGGCAGTAAAGGCAAGCCAGTTAAAAGTAATATCACTGACCCTGATAGCGCGAAGATGACGACCTCAAAAGGGACAATTTAAGGCTACAACGGCATAGCGATAAACGATGATAAACACCAAATTATCCTGCAAGCACAAGCGTGGGGCTCAGTAGGCGAGCAACAAACTCTGCAGCCAGCCGTTGCACAATTAAAACAGCAACTCGCTAAACTCAATACAGAAAAAATGGCAGATGAGCATACCATCAAATTCACCGCAGACAGTGGGTTTAACAGCGAAGTGAACCTTGAATATATGGCGAAAAGTGGGTTCGATACCTACATTGCGGATAATCAGTTTAGAAAACGAAATCCGCTGTTTAAAGACAGCGAAACATACGAAACAGAGCAAGAAAAGCGTCGATTAAAACGCAGTAAAGGCAAGCCACGATTATTTACCTCAGACGATTTTCATTATGATGAAGCAACCCAAACCTGCCGCTGCCCCGCAGGCAATGATATGTGGCGAAGTGGGGTTAATGTAAAAAGTCATAACCAACAATACACCCGGTTCTGCGGTTACTTAAAAGATTGTAAAGCGTGCCCGCTACAACAGCAATGTATGCGAAAGCCGCCTATTAAAACAGGGCGACAAGTTCAGTTTATAAATAATGAATCACGCAAAAAGCTGAGCTATGTAGACAAAATGAAAGTAAAAATAGATAGCCCCATAGGGCGACGACAATACAGTAAGCGATTAGGCTGTATTGAGCCAGTGTTCGGAAACATTACAGTGAATAAAGGGATGAATAAATTGACCTTACGGGGTCAAACGAAAGTGAACGCCCAATGGCAACTGTATTGCCTTGTTCATAATATAGAAAAGCTGCAAAACACGATGCATTAAGAGAGGCAACCCCTTTTAAGCCAAGATAAAGCCACTGAAACACCCGTAACTCCTTCCAAAACGCCAGTTAAAACAATACCAAACCAGCTTTTATATTCTATGAAAAATACAGTAATCAATTGAATCAAAATAGGAACTCAGCTATGGTCTATTTATCAATAAAAATAAATTTAAAAACGAGTTAATCTACAGGCTCGTTAGGCATTCAAGTGGAAAACTTCAAGGTTCAGTTTTTATGAATAGTATTAAAGGTATTGAAATAGCTAAAGCTGCTTTTTCCGACATAGAATCATTTTTCTATCACAGCTCTAATTTCATTATAAAAAAAGAGCTCAATGTTACAAATATGCGCGAGCATGCAAGTTATGCTGGGGTTGATGAACATTCGAGAATAAAACTATCTATAGATCTTTGCTCTAATGAAAACCTTAGCCTAGAGGATTATTTCTTCACGTTGCTTATTATTAGTCACGAGTTAGCTCACTATTTAAACTTTCATAATTCACACAAGGATGTTGAAACAATTGATAGTGTGGCAATAGAAGCTCGGGCTGATAATTTTGGAGCACAAATATTTTTAACTTTAATAACTTTTGGAAAATCAACCAAGAAAAATATGCACCTAATCTCCAGCAATATAGATCAAGAAATACTTTCCGTGGAAATAGGAAAAGCGATAGGTAAGCTCTTTACATCTTTATTCTCTAATAATAACAGCTCAAAATATCCAAGCCCTGAACATAGAGTGTTTTTATTGATAGCAGGTTGTTTATCATTTTTTAATAGGTTTTTTGGAGGGTTAAGTGAGGCTTGGACAATTCAATTTATGCTTAGAGTTATGAACAATGGAACCCCCTCCATGATGCAAGCAGAAACAGATGTTGAAGATAAAGCTAAACAAATATCTTTAAGAATTGATGAGATTCATAAAGGTTTACAGTTAAAAAATGTATTTATGGTTAGTGGTTTAAAACCAGTGTTTGGTTATTTTTTGACATCCAACTTTAATTTATCTGATCAGAAAAGAGAACAACACAAAGTGCAACTGGAAAAGATGGTCTCCAGTTTTTCAATATTACAAAGCACAGAAAATGCCTAACAACACGCCCTGAGGTGGACAGCAAGCGCTAAAGCTCACTTTCCACCGCAAATTTTAACAGCGGTGATCCCTTACTTTTCAATGCGGTTAAGTAAGTTGATTCATC
>NZ_JJNY01000122.1:0-812 GCF_000690035.1 Pseudoalteromonas sp. S3431 | reverse complement strand
AGTTATCAATTCTTCGCCCAGTCCATCTTGTGATTGGTGGCGTTCAATAATACGTTTGCTTGCGCGTTCTAGTTTTGCTTTTTTGCGACCTAACTCATCGAATGTGCCACTCCACTCTTTACTCGCATTGGACTTTAATTTACACCCATCAATGGCAAACATGTTGCGGCCTATCAAGTCTTCCTCATCACATATCATCAGCACTTGCGTAAAAAGCGGCTCAATCTGTTTATGCATTTTAGCCACAAAACCCGCTATAGATGTGTAATGCGGCTGGATATCACCCGACACACTCATAAATAAAATATTATGCTCGCAAGCCTTTGCAATCCGACGGCTACTGATAAAACCATGTGCATAGCCCAGTAAAATAATCTTTAGCATTACCGAAGGCGGATACGCAGCAGCGCCCGTTTTGTCGTTGTTATACCACGCGTCAAATCCCGATAAATCGAGTTTATTTTCGACGATATAACAAAGGGCATATTCAAATGTGCCAGGCAGAATCTGCTCAGCGAAATTGATAGGAATGAATTTATTTTGACAGGATAAGTCAGGCTTGTAGTTAGCCATAACAGTTTACCGTGGGTGAATAATATCTATTAGATCACAGCGAACAGATGGATTCAAGGTTAAAAAGCAACCAACCAAGAATAGTTGGATATGTTCCTAAAAAGAGTAATTCTACAGCCTCAACGCCGCAATAAACGGCGCGTAGGTTGGCGCTGTTTTTGCTGGCTTTTTGTTTTAGCAAAAACCGTGACAGCCGTTAACGTGTCCGATTTAATTGCCTTATAGTTACTCCGTTCCAT
>NZ_JJNY01000121.1:0-23425 GCF_000690035.1 Pseudoalteromonas sp. S3431 | reverse complement strand
AAGTCTGAGCTAGTACAAATACAGCTTATTTTAGTAAGCTGTATTCATTTATTCGTAATCTATCACTTTTAGTAATTCATTCAATTTGCCTTCTGGCAGGCATTCGCCTTTATCCCAATAAGAGTTGAGTAACGTAGTTAAACTGCCAATACGTTGTGACTTTTTCTGCATTTTCTCAATCAAAATTTCAGCTTCTTTTTGTTTTTTTTCTAAACGTTCAATTATTACTGTGTGGTTTAGCTCGTCGTTTTCGTTACGTAATAAAGGTATTTCGTTGAGTGAAAACCCCAAGCTTTGTGAAAATTTAATTAACTGCAATTTTTCTAAGTTTTGTTGGGTGTACAGCCTATAACCATTAGCACTGCGAGTGGTTGGTGTTAATAACCCTTTGCTTTCGTAAAAGCGAATAGTACTGGCGGGTATGTTGGTAAGTTTTGCAAGTTCGCCTATTTTCATAACTAATAATAACTCCACTTTACATAAACTTAGTAGGTTGACCTTCAAGCTAACTTTAAGGTTATAGTCGCTTTAATGTCAATTTAATTAGCCCATAACTATGCGTAACCCTGTATTTACCCCTTTTACCTTGCCAAGTGGTTTAGTATTAAAAAACCGTATTGCCAAAGCCGCTATGGAAGAAAACCTTGCGCAAGAGGATCAAACGCCCTCCCAAATACTCAAAAATGTTTATAGCGCATGGGCAGTGGGGGGAGCTGGGCTAATTATTACTGGCAATGTAATGATTGATCATTTAGCGATGACAGGCCCAGGCGGCCTTGTGCTTGAAAAAAGTACCGATATTACTGCCTTTGCAGAGCTTGCTCGTTTATCGCAGCAAAATAATTGCAAAGTGGTGATGCAAATTAACCACCCTGGTAGGCAAGTATTTAAAAAAATGGGTGGAAAGGCTCTATCAGCGTCAAGTGTTGCACTTAATATGGGTAAGCACTCGCACTTGTTTGGCGTACCAAAAGCGATGACGAAAACTGATATTGACGATGTTATTACCCGCTTTACACAAACTGCGCAGCAAGCTGAAAAAGCAGGTTTTAATGGCGTACAAATACATGCAGCGCATGGTTATTTACTGGCTCAGTTTTTATCGCCACTAACCAATAAGCGCGACGATAAATGGGGAGGGAGTTTACAAAATAGAGCTCGCTTACTTCTCGAAATAACCCGCAGTATTAAAGCCTCTTGCTCACTTACCTTTTCGGTTTCGGTAAAGTTAAACTCTGCTGATTTTCAACGAGGTGGGTTTGAACCCAGTGACGCGCAAGTTGTAGTGGACTTATTGAATAAACTCAATGTTGATTTTGTAGAGCTTTCGGGTGGTAGTTACGAAGCACCTGCCATGCAAGGAAAAACAGGTGATCAGCGCACGCTTGCCCGCGAAGCGTATTTTTTAGAGTTTGCAAAAGCGATTAGCCAACGCTCATCAGTCCCAATAATGACTACAGGCGGTATTAGTCGCTTATCTATTGCCAACAACGTGATTGAAAGTGGCGTTGCCCTCGTGGGTATTGCCACTGCGCTTGCATACCAACCAAATTTACCAAACAAATGGCAAAATGAGCCACTGCAATTAGCCGTGTTACCCAATGTTACTTGGCAAGATAAAACCCTCGCAGGACTTGCCACTATGGCACTGGTTAAAAGACAAATATGCCGTATAGGCCAAGGCAAACCCGTAAAAATAAATGCCTCACCAGTATTTACTTTAATTGGCGACCAACTACGTTCGGTTAAATTAACTAAGCGTTACCGTAAACGCTTTGCTCATGAGCTTAATGTTGAGGCTAAGTAGGGTTTTTTAAATTAAAATAATACACCAATGATGATTTTATAGGCTAAGGTAAAGCTTCATATTAATTTGAGCTTTTTGAGACCTAAATGAATATAGGCATTTATATTTATGATAACGCAGAAGTACTCGACTTTTCAGGCCCTTTTGAAGTTTTCAGTACCGCTAAGCGTTTAGCTGAAAATAACTGGAATGTATTTTTTATTGCAGAGCAAAGTAAGCCTGTAATAGCGCGCGGAGGTTTTAGTGTAAACCCCCATTACAACTTTTTAGATCACCCTCATATTGATTTATTAATTGTGGTAGGTGGCGATCACACCGCCGAATTTAATAAAAAGCAGGTGATTGATTGGATCAGTAAAAGTGCAAAAACAGCTACTCGTGTTGCGTCTGTATGTACGGGCGCGTTTTTGCTCGCAAAAGCCGATTTATTACATGGCTTAAATGTAACAACGCATTGGGAAGATCAAAATGAATTGGCGTTATTATTTCCTGATTTAAATGTAATTAGTGATAAACGTTGGGTGCAGCATAATCAATTTATCACATCAGGGGGGATCTCGGCTGGCATAGATATGAGCCTGCAATTAGTCGCATTGTGCAGTACTGATGAATTTGCTTGCTTAACAGCAAAACAAATGGAATATCAGTGGCATAAAAAATAACAGGTCCAAGTAAAACTACTTATACAACCGTTTGTAATCGACATATCACTCCCCTAAGTCCCAGTATGGGGTATCGCCATAAAAGTCGCTCGCAAAATCAACAAAAGCACGCACTTTGCTCGGTAAAAACTGTCTATTAGCATACACCATGTAGAGTCCCATTGGGTCGGGTTCATAGTCTTGTAAAATGCGCACTACTTTACCTTGAGCCAGCGCTTCGCCTGCAATAAATGTGGGCTGCATAGCAATACCACCTCCCGCAATGGCTGTATTTAGTAGTAAGTCACCATTGTTAGCCACAAAGTTACTTTCAAGCTTTAGCTCGCTTTTTAGCTCATTAACTCCAAATAGGCGTTTTGTGGGCTCGCTAAGGGAATAGCGTAAATAATTATGCGACTGTAAATCTAAAAGCGTTTGTGGCGTGCCATGGTGTTTTAAATAATCGGGTGACGCAAATACCGCTAGGTGTATAGGGGCAATTTTTTTAGCTATGAGCGTTGAGTTTTTTAATACGCCAATGCGCAGCGCAATATCAATACCTTGCTCTACTATGTCTACATATTGGTCTGTGAGCCGTAAGTCTAACTTTAAATTTGGATACTGCTTTTGAAAATCAACCAGCAAACCTGCTAAATGCTTAGTACCAAATGACATAGGTGCACTAATACTAAGCACACCCGAAACATTCTCGCTTAAGTTATTTAGTGAGTTTTCCATGTCTTCAATATCAACAAGCACCTGCTGACAACGCTGATAATATTGGTTCCCAGCCTCTGTTACACTTACTTTTCGCGTTGTACGGTGTAATAAACGCGTGTGTAGATTATCTTCCAGCGCAGAAATATATTTGCTGACTAACTGCGGGGAAATATCGAGCTTATCGGCCGCTTTTGAAAACGATCCTTCTTGCACAACGGCCAAAAAGGTTTTCATGGTGGTGAGTTTATCCATTTTTAACAATACTTTATTGATAATGTATAAATAAATACCATATTTATCATCAAAATAAAAACTAATATAGTGCTTAATAACACATCTATTTGTTTAAGGCTTTAGCATGACTCAGCCCGCTTTATTTATATCTCACGGTTCGCCAATGATGGCTGTACAGCAATCGGCTACGTCAGATTTTCTTGTATCATTAGGTCAAACGCTTAGTAAACCACGAGCTATTGTGGTGTTTTCTGCCCACTTTGATGAAGCGCACGATATAGTTATTACATCGGGAGATGCGCCGCATACTATTCACGACTTTTATAACTTCCCCAAGCCCCTATATGAAATTCAATACCCAGCACCAGGAGACCCTAAGCTTGCTAATACTATTAGTGAGTACTTTTACAAAGCGGGTATTAAAGCCGTGCAAAGTGCCAAGCAAGGTTGGGATCATGGTGTGTGGATCCCGCTGCGCTTAATGTACCCAGCAGCTAATATTCCTATAGTTCAGGTATCTATTAATACACGTCTTGGCACTAAAGCGATGTATAAATACGGACAGTTACTTGCACCACTGCGCAGCGATAACGTATTAATTATTGGCTCAGGCGGTATTAGTCACAATCTACGTGAAATATTTAAAAGCCCCGCTACACCTAACCGTGTTCAAATGGTTAATGAGTTTACCCATTGGGTTGAGCAAAAGTTAATAACGCAAAACACCCAAGCGTTACTTAACTATTTAGATGAAGCACCCCATGCTTTATTTAACCACCCTACTGCAGAGCACTTTTTACCTCTTTTTGCTGCGTTTGGTAGTGGTGACGGTCAAGTTGAAAAAATACATAAAGACATCGAAATGGATATTTTAGCGCTTGATGCATACAAGTTTTATTAAATTGAGCGTTCGTTCAAATTAAGTTAAGCTGTAAGCAAGTACTCTAAAACCAACTTAATTTATTTTATTGCGGAGCAAACATGGCAACTACACTTGCATTTGACGTATACGGTACGCTAATAAACACTCACGGCGTACTGTCCTTACTCGACGACATGATTGGCGATAACGCCCAAGCATTTTCAAATACATGGCGCGAAAAGCAATTAGAGTATTCATTTAGACGTGGATTAATGCAAAATTATATTCCCTTTTCGCTATGTACAAAACACGCACTCGATTACGCCTGCTTAGGGCACAAAACCGAGCTAAGTGAAGGTCAAAAAGAGCAACTGCTAGAGCTTTATAAAACGCTTCCTGCGTTCGATGATGTAAAAGCGGGCCTTGAGCAACTAAAAGCAAAAGATTACCGTTTGTTTGCATTTTCAAATGGGGCTGCCGACGCAGTTCATACCTTATTAGAAACCGCTGGCATTAGTGAGCTTTTTGAAGGGGTAGTAAGTGCCGACGATGTTAAAACCTTTAAACCAAACCCAGAGGTTTATAGCCACTTTTTACGCGAAACCAATTCGACAGGCGCAAACACGTGGCTTGTATCAAGTAATCCGTTTGATGTAACCGGTGCTATATCACATGGTATGCGTGCAGCGTGGATTCAACGATCTAAAGACTCTATTTTCGATCCGTGGGAAATACAGCCAAATACAATCGCAACCGATTTACTCGATTTAAAAGTAAAATTAGAAAGCGTTAACTAATTTTAATCATACCCTTTATACCTTTGGTGCTTGTGCATTTTAGGTGTAAAGGGGGTTTACGTTTGAACCACTATTAATGCTTTATTTTTAAGCAAGTGTTTATTTACTCGTCTAGTTTTTTACCCCTACCCTCTTAACTTAATCTCTGTATTAATAAGCGCAATTAATGCCCTATTTCATCTGAATTAGAGCTTATATCAGAGCGCTCATTCCCTATTGATAAAATGTGATAATTTTGTGATTAATTCGTGACACAGTTGCGAAACTTACCTTCCATAATGTTCCTAAATTAAATAACAAACTTTAGGTTTTAGCTTAGAACAGCATTACTTGATATCAACAGGTTTAGATTAATTAAAAAAATTATCAGTTTTTGATTTTTTTCATAAATAAGCATTATTTATTTTATAAACGTCTGGTTTTTTAAACTTAAAGCGAAATAAAACATGCTAATTGAAAATCACGATAAAAATTTAGTTAATTACTTCAAAATTTAAATTTAATAAATTAGTGGAAAATAAAAATGAAATTTAAAAAAGATCACAATGAAAAAAGTTACATATTAAAGGGAATATCTTTTTCAGCCATCGCTCTATCTATCAGCTTAGCGTCAGTTAACGTGTCGGCTGGGGCATGGGTTGGTGAAGAAGGAAGTGGTTATATTAAGTTAGGTTACGCTGATTATACGTCGAGCAAATATCGTGGAAACAACCCAACCTTTGAGCGTTTTGAAGGGCAAAATACATCACTTTACTTGGAGCATGGTTTAGGGAATAACTTCTCTATTTATGGCTCATTATTACATCAAAGCTATGAACAAGAAGATTCTGTAACGGGCACAAGTAGCGCCAGCGGTTTTGGTGATACCGAGGTTGGTATTCGATATCAATGGCAGGCAGAACCTTTTGTTCTATCTACTTCTTTTTTAGTTAAAACCCCTTTTTTATATGATGAGGATGATGGGTTAGGAAATAACCAAGAAGACTACGAAGCCAAAATATTGTTAGGCAAAGGGTTGGATAAGTTTGGTTATATTGGGGCTGAAGTTGGTTATCGGGTTCGTACCGCAGAGCCTTCTGACGAATACAGATACTTGCTTGAGTATGGTTTTAACGTTAATAAAAACATTTATATGCGTGCCAAACTTGACGGAATACTAAGTGCAGAAAATGCAGATTCGTCAACTTCAATCAATGCTGCAAATTTATCAAATCCTTTAGAGTTTGACTCAGGAAAATTTGAACTGGCTACAGGTTGGAATTTTGATAAAAACTCGTCATTAGCTGGCTTTGGTATTGAGCTTACTTTTACACGTGAAATTTACGGTAGCAATATCCTGCAAGGTAATAATATTCAATTTGGTATTACTAAGGTTTATTAAATTATGTCGTTAATTGGTTCGTTAGTACTTGTTGTTCATTTTTTATTATTAGCTATTTTATCTTTATTTGGTTTGCACCGTTTGTCTATGGTATTTCGATGGTTTAAATATCGAAATTTTACACCTCAATCACCTAAAATGTTTGAGAAATTACCAAAGATAACAGTTCAAATTCCACTTTATAATGAAAGGTTAGTTGCCAAAAGGATTGTTGATTCAATTGTATTATTGGAGTATCCGGCTGATCGTTTACAAATACAAATTGTTGATGATTCTAATGACGATACAAGTGAGGTTATTGCTGAACGTGTATCGCATTATAAGCTACAAGGCATAAATATTGAGCACGTACAGCGAACCAATCGTCATGGTTTTAAAGCTGGTGCATTAAAAGAGGCAATGACAACGGCCGATGGTGAATTTATTGCTATCTTTGATGCTGACTTTATACCTACTCCGGATACATTATTAAAAAGTATTCATTTTTTCACTCAAACTGATATTGCCATGGTGCAGTTGCGATGGGAGCATTTAAATCGTCGTAGTAGCTTATTAACAAAAACACAGGCTGTAATGCTCGATGCTCATTTTGGGTTAGAACAGCATGTGCGCTGTGCGAGTGATATGCTTTTTAACTTTAATGGGACTGCAGGTATCTGGCGTACTTCAGCCATTATTGATGCAGGCCATTGGAGTGCTGATACTTTAACTGAGGATTTAGATTTAAGTTATAGAGCTCAACTAGCTGGTTGGAAAATGCAGTATTTAAATCATATAACATGTCCAGGTGAGCTGCCTGCTGATATGAATGCGTTTAAAACTCAACAGTACCGTTGGGCTAAAGGTGGCGTACAAGTCATGCTTAAAATGCTAAAAACAGTATGGAAAGCAAAAATACCGCTTGTTAAAAAACTTGAATCAACGTTTCATTTATCAAATAACCTAGCTTATTTAGTCATGATGCTAGATACATTATTTTTCTTATTACCTAGCTTATATTTACGTGCGCAATATGATTACATAAACGTTTGGTGGATTGATATTGCCTTATTATTGATGTCTTCAGGCGGACACATTGCATACCTATATTTTGGTCAAGTGGTTTTAGGTCGCTCAAAGATACGTGCATTAGCAAAATTACCTAACTTAGTATTGTTAGGTATACAGTTGGCAATTAATAATTCTAAGGCTGGTTTTGAAGCTTTAATGGGCAAAGAAAGTGAATTTGTCCGCACACCTAAAACAGGTGAACTACAAAAAGCAGAACATACTTATAAAAGTGAAAATCAAGCTTCGCAGGGCTTTAAAAATAAGCCGCACTATAAACCTTTACCTCCTAAAGGTGCCATTTTTGAATTTTTAGTTGCAGCTATCTATGTCGTAGTTTTAGTGTGGGCTGTTATTTACCAATATTGGTTTATATTGCCATTTGTATCGTTGTTAGCTCTTGGGTTTGTTATGTCTGCAGTTAATAGCTTTTATAGTCATTATCAGCTATCTAGACACGCTTAAAATGAACCTGCAATTGTTTAAGCCAAGTTTCACAACTAAAAGTAAATCTTGGCTTTATTTTATAAGCTTAGCTAGTTTAATTGCCCTGAGTTTTTCGAGTTATTTTTTAGCAAATACGTCGCAAAGCAATACTGAATTTCCTGTTAGCAGTATTGGAGTTTATACCATTATTCAATATTGTTTAATGGCATTTTTTATGTTGGTAGCTTGGTCTTTATCTCCTAAATCACGTTATTTAAAAAATTATAAGCTGCTACTAATCACCGCTTTTCTAATGCGTATTGTATTGATTGACGTTGAGCCTTATACCTCTAATGACACAAGTCGTTACCTATTTGATGGGCGAATAGCATATGAAGGCTACGACCCTTATAGCATCAGCCATGACGCGATTGAATTAACACAATTGCGAGAACAGTGGCAACCACCTAAAGAGCATGCAGCTTATGTCACTATTTATCCTCCATTAGCGTTGGCTTTATTTACTTTTTCATCATCATTTGGAGTTGAAAAGGCACAGTTGGTATGGCGGTTTTTGCTATTACTTGCAGGGTTATTAACGGTGTACGTGTCGGCTTTAGTATTAAAAAAGGCCAACAAATTAAATAATTTAGCACTTGTTGCGTTGTCGCCACTGCTGATTTTAGAAACTGGTGTTGGGTTACACATAGATGCTTTTTCTGCATTGGCAGTTGTTGTCGCAATTTATTTTTGGCAGCGACAATTACTTTTATATTGCGGTATCGCTATTGGTATTGGTATGTCGCTGAAAATTTTACCCGTTATGTTATTACTGCCATTATTTTTTTTACAAAAATCATTAAAACCCGCTCTAATGTTGGTGCTCAGCTGGGTTACGACTGTCGCGCTAATTTATGGTACTACCATTGCGCTTGGGTACGTACCCGTAGGCAGTATTAGTGTGTTTTTTGAAAAATGGCGTAATGCGTCCCCTATTTTTACTGCACTTGATTCTCTATTAACTAATTCTCAGGTTGTTTTAGCGCTTTTTGTTATGGGAGTTATTGCGGTGTTGTTTATTGCTTATACAAGTTTTAGATACAGTAAAGCCCGCTACATGAGTACATCGGTTATTTATTTTTGTATGCAAGCAGCCTTGGCTTTACCTCTTATGTTAAGCCCTGTGCTTTTTCCTTGGTATTTACTCCCGTTAGTTCCCTTGCTTGCCTTGCGCCCAAATATTTATTTACTTACTTGGTTATTACTTATGCCCATGACATACGAAGTGCTCGGTAATTTCCTTTGCTGTCAACAATGGCAACCTGCGCTTTGGCCTGTTGTACTTTTAGGTGTTTTATACGCGTTAACGTTATTGAGGCTGATTTATCACGGCATCAAAAAGACTTCAAAGCTGAATCACATTGATAATTCATAAACATAAAACTTTATATTGGAATATACAAATTGAATATTATTAATAATTATTATCACTGGTTGCACGGACAATGGCCTGATCGCACTGTAGAAAAGCAACCATTAGTGAATGCCGATGGCACAACCAATATTAAAGGTGTGTATGTTGTTGGTGATTTAACGGGTATTCCTTTACTTAAATTCTCCAGCGATACGGGCGCTAAAGCTATTCGCTCCATTATTGCTGATACTACTTTTAGTACCCGTACGCAAACAGCTGATGTTGTAGATATTATTGTTATTGGTGGTGGTGTTAGTGGGTATTCTGCCGCTATTGAAGGTAAAAAACAGCAGCTTAATGTTACGTTGTTAGAAGGTAATAAACCATTTTCAACGATTGAAAATTTTCCTAATAATAAACCTATTTATACTTACCCCACTGACATGAAGCCTGAAGGCGAATTACAATTTTCAAATAAAGTAAGTCATAAAGAAAACCTGTTGAGCGAACTTAAAGAGCAAACTACTGCCCACAGTATTGAAGCTAAACTGGCGCAAGTTAGCCATGTAAATAAAGAGGGCAACAAACTACGTGTTACTTTAGAGAATGGTGATAGCTTAGTGGCTCACCGTGTGATTGTTGCTATTGGGCGCTCTGGAAATTATCGAAAATTAAATGTTGAAGGTGAAGATTTACCAAAGGTAGCAAATCGTTTTATTGACGCACAATACTATAAAGATAAAGAACTATTAATCGTTGGCGGAGGTGATAGCGCATTAGAGGCTGCGATTGCAACAGCAGAGGAAGGCGCTAAAGTTACTTTATCTTATCGACAAACTCAGTTTAACCGGGCAAAACCAGAGAATGTCGAACAAGTAACACAATTAGTAAAAGATGACAAAGTGACGCTTAAAATGGCGACTCAAGTCAGTAAAATTTCACCACGGTCTGTGCAGTTAAAAAATAAAGATGGTACAGATGAAATATTAGATAACGATAGCGTGTTGTTAGCGACTGGTCGTGAAGCCCCGCTAGATTTCTTCAGACGTTCAAAAATCAATATCAGTGGTGAAAGCACATGGTCTGGCTGGGCTTTCTTTGCCCTGTTTTTAGTCGCATTAACTGCATTATACGATTGGAAAGGCTATGGTTTTTTAAATTCATTTTGGAGTACTTTTTCTTATCCCGATCAAATGCCAACCTTAATTGCAGGCTTTGGCGAATGGTGGCAGTTGCAAGTGAATGATCGCAGTACCTTAATTGGCACAATAGCGGTTTCTTTAAAAAGTCGTTCGTTTTACTACACCGTTCTTTATACCCTATTAATTGGTATTTTTGGTTGGCAACGAATTAAACGACGCAAAACACCTTATGTAACAGTACAAACGTCAGTTTTGTTTGCTATTCAATTGTTTCCATTATTTTTATTGCCAGAAATAATTTTACCATTACTTGGCTATAACGGTGTATTTGATGCAGGAATAGGCAAAAGCTTTGCCGATGCGTTGTTTCCCAGTTATATCTCAGCGCAAGAACTTGCGACGCATACATGGCCTGAATGGGGACACCCACGCGCTTATTGGCATGCATATAGTTTTATCTTCGCTTGGCCGTTAGGTGTGTATACCGTATTTACCGACACTCCCCAAGTTGCTTGGTTAGTTATTGGGGCTATTCAAACATTCGTTATTATTCCAATTATTGTGATGAAGTGGGGCAAAGGCGCTTATTGTAGTTGGATTTGCTCTTGCGGTGCTATGGCTGAAACTATGGGAGATCAGCAACGCCATAAAATGCCACACGGTTCTAAGTGGAATAAGCTAAATATGCTTGGTCAGTTCATTTTATTAATAGCTGCAGTGTTATTAGTCATTCGTGTTTTAGGGTGGATATACCCTGAGTCATGGATGAACCATATGTTTAATCTGTTTTTAAAAGGCGAGAACAAGGACTACCAATTAGTAAACGCATTTAGTTATAAGTGGGTTGTTGATATTTTATTAGCCGGTATTTTAGGGTTTGGCCTTTATTTTAAATATTCAGGGCGTACATGGTGTCGGTTTGCTTGTCCATTAGCGGCATTAATGCATATATACAGTCGCTTTGGTCGCTTTGCTATTGTTAGTGAAAAATCGAAATGTATTAGTTGTAATCAATGTACAACTGTATGCCATCAAGGCATTGATGTTATGGCTTTTGCAAGTAAAGGCCAACCAATGACCGATCCACAATGCGTTCGTTGCTCCGCCTGTGTACAAACCTGCCCAACAGGCACATTGTCTTTTGCTGAAATAAACCGAAAAACTTCCGCCATTATCAAAAAAGATACACTCGCAGCTAGCCCTGTGCAAATGTCTGAAGAATCACGTGGCGGCGTTAACATTATTGAGATTAAAAATGTATAAAGGTCATAAAGTTGCTGTTGTTATTCCTGCTCTTAACGAAGAGCAAGCTATTTCCATTGTGGTCAGAAATTTGATTACTTTAATGTTTGATGAGCAGGCGGTTATTGATAACGTTATTGTTTGTGACAATGGTTCCACAGACAACACTGCAAAAGTAGCAACCGCTAATGGTGCTCAAGTTGTTCATCAAAGTACACCTGGTTATGGTATTGCCTGCTTAACCGCTATTGCTAAGCTTCCCTCATGCGATATTGTACTTTTTGTAGATGGTGATGATTCTTGCTTTGTAGATCAAGCCCTTTCATTACTAAATGGGATTGTTAATGGTGACGATCTTGCTATTGGATCAAGAACCTTAGGCACCATTGAAAATGGAGCTTTAACTAAACCACAACTCTTTGGTAACTGGCTATCTAGCCACTTAATAACACTATTTTGGCAGCAAAAAATAACTGATTTAGGGCCATTTAGGGCCATTCGCTTCTCGTCGCTGCACACTTTAAATATGGCTGATACCTCGTTTGGCTGGACTGTAGAAATGCAGGTTAAAGCGATCATTCTTGGTATGCAAGTGAGCGAATACGCTGTTGACTCTAAAGTGCGAATAGGACAATCAAAAATTAGCGGCACAGTAATGGGCTCAATTAAAGCTGGTATCGGTATTTTATCCATGATTGCAACGTTATTTATTCGCCAATCCAGTGTTAAAAGTACAGCGCAGCTTAAAGGTAGTGAGTATGAATAAGCGTGGGCTAAGTAATAACCGAGCAACAAAGAGTAAGTCGTCTTTAGGACGACCTAAGGGCAGTACATGCTTGGCATTGATGTTGCGTTATTGCCTCTTTATGGGAAATAACAACACCACATAGGCTCAGCCCTACCTAAAAACCAAACATACGGCTGCAAACTCAGCCTAGAAAGATAAACAAGCCCTAGTTATAAATGCGAATTACAAAATTATTAGTGCTACGTGAGCTGTGATTAAAATGAATAAAATAAACCAAAGTAATAAAGCGTCAAAACAAACAATTAGATTAGTTATAAATCAAGCGACGTTAGTTGTTTTTTGTAAACGGCCTAAACTCAACCAAGGTAAGCAGCGGCTTGCTGAAGGCTCGAATGCGCAATGCGCACTTAAAATTGCACATGCATTATTAGCATGCGCAATAGAAGATGCTAATAATTGGCAAGGGCCTGTTGTTATTGCTTGTTCAAGCGAAAGCGATATTCAGTGGGCGCATTCTTTAGTAAGTAATGCCCACGTAATAACGCAATTACCGCTTGGGCAGTTAGGCAACTTAGGCGATAGATTAAACTATGTTGATAATCAGCTGCGAGCACAAGGGCATGAGCAACTAGTGTTCATAGGTACTGATGCTCCAATACTTAACCATCAATATTTTGAGGCAACGATTAGTGCATTACAAAGTAATGACGTAGCTTTGCATCACGCTGATGATGGTGGCGTCATCATTATGGCTAACAAAGTAGCTTGGCCAGTACTAACCCATTTACCTTGGAGCACGAATGAATTATCACAATCATTATCACAACAGTGTAGGCAGAATAAATTATCGGTGAAGTATTGCTTACCAGGTTACGATATTGATTATGTCAGCGATCTTAAAAAATTATTTATTGATCTACAGTCAGATACTCGCCCAGCACGTAAAGCTCTATTACATACAATTAATGATCTATTCTCGCTCGCTAAAGTGAGTTTTCATGAGTAATATTCTGAACTATGAGGTTATAAAAGTATGTTAAGTATTATTATCCCTACTTTAAATGAAGAAAAAACAGGGTATTTACAACGGATCCTCAAGGCGTATCAACATTTAAAAAACTGCGAAATAATTTGTGTGGATGGGGGAAGCACCGATAACACCATCGATATAATTAATGCTGCGGGCGTGTGCTTAATTAAAACCGATATAGCATCACGAGCAGGCCGGCTCAATGCGGGTATTGTGCAAGCAAATGCTGACACAATTGTGCTTCATCACCCTCGTAGCATAATTGATATTGCAGGGTTGAATGCGTTAAACAAACACGCAGATCAGATGTCGTGGGGGGCTTTTACCCATAAATTTAATATACGCCATCCATTACTTCAGTTTACCTCTTGGTATTCTAATTATATTCGCGGTGATAAACGGGGAGTGTATTATTTAGACCATTGTTTATTTGCAAAAAAACAACTTCTACTCGACGTAGGTATGTTGCCGCTAATAGATATTTTTGAAGATACAGAGCTATGTTTACGGCTTAAACTCAAATGTAAAGCAAAGCGTCTACCGTTTATTAGCGAAACCTCTGCGATACGCTTTCAAGTTAACGGACTCTATCGACAGGCTTTAACTAATCAGTACATGAAGTGGTTATATTATTTTAACCGTTCAGATACTGCGATGAATCAGCGCTATGAAAAAGGTATTCAGCTTAATACTCAATACGACGAAAGACAAAAATAAGGTATTTACCTTAACTTGACTTAATTAACTCAATCACTGTATTCATCCGTTTTGCCAGTGGCCTATTTCGATGGTGACATGCATAAATAGTCTCATTAACGGGATTGGCTAAATAGTGCGTTTTAATAAGCTCAGGCTTATTAAAAGCACCTACCGCATTGGCAGGTAATACCGTAAAACCTAAGCCTAAACTTACAGGCTCTAGTATTAAGCTAATTTGGTTGGAAAACCCCGTCTGCTTTATTTGCTCAATATGTTCAAATTCATCGTAGTTTTCGCTAAGTAGTAGTTGCGCATGATGGTTTGCATCAGGATGAGCAATAAAACCCAGCTCACACAGTGTTTGCCAATTCGGTGTATTTATACCCGCAGGTGTAATAAGTAATAGCGCTTCTTTATCAATTTTATAACTGATCACTTCGCTAAGTGTAGGGGCTTGGGTTAAAAAGCCAATATCGGCACTGTAATTTGCCACAGCTTGCTCCACACTCACATTTGGCGCAAAGCGGTAATCAATAGTTAGTGCTTTATGCTCACATTGCAGTGCTAATAATTGATTGTAAAACTTTAAACCACAACTGCCCGGCGATTGAATTTTTACTGCTCCGCTAAAAGGTGAATCATCTTTTAATTGCTGCTCTAAAAACTGCCAGTCTTTGATAAGTTGGCTACCCTGCTGATATAAGTTTTGACCCTGTGGCGTGAGTGAAAACTGCTTACCGTGGCGCTCAAGTAAAGCACAATCAACTTGTTGCTCTAGCTTTTTAATATGCTGGCTTACACCAGACTGCGTCATATAAAGGCGCTCAGCTGTTTTGGTAAAATGATTTACCTCAACCAAGGTGCAAAATGTGTTTAACCATGTCGGATTTATCATTACAAAACGTACTCAAAGTTATGATTAATGATAATTTTACTTAATGTTTGTCGATTCGTAAACTAACTCCATCAACGAGTCACAAGATAAGTCACACGTTAAAGAGGAAGCATTATGAGTCATACATACCCACGTAGTTTTTCGCACATTGGTATTTCGGTTCCCGACGTTGAAAAAGCCGTTGAGTTTTACACTAAGGTTATGGGTTGGTACACCATTATGGAACCCACTTTAATAACCGAAGACAAAAGCCCCATTGGCGAAATGTGTACCGAAGTATTTGGTGAAAAATGGGAAAAATTCAAAATAGCGCACCTTTCAACGGGCGATCGTATTGGTGTAGAAATTTTTGAATTTAAAAACCAAGAAAACCCAAAAGACAACTTTGAATACTGGAAAACAGGCATCTTCCATTTTTGTGTTCAAGACCCTGATGTAGAAGGCTTAGCTGAGCGTATTGTAGCAGCTGGCGGTAAAAAGCGTATGCAAGCCCCGCGCTATTACTACCCTGGCGAAAAGCCATACCGCATGATCTACATGGAAGACCCGTTTGGCAACATCCTTGAGATTTACAGCCACAGCTACGAGCTAATTTACAGCGCCGGCGCTTATTAAAAGCATTGAGCTAAAAACAAAGGCCGCAGTATTTATTAGTGCAGCCTTTTTGTTTCAGCTATAGCGCTTTTATTTTTACTAATCGTGAGGGTATACGGTGCCGTTTTTATTTATGATTGCGCTCCACTGCTCTATTATTTCATTTGCACTGGCAAGTTCACTTTCGCTAAGTTGCGGATACTGTCGCTGCTCAAACCACGCATAGCGATTATAAATATCATTATTATCGGTGATTTCCATAATTAATCGGTTTAGCGCGTAAGACTTTGCAAAACTTTTTTCACCAAGCTGCTGTGAATAATACACATTAGATAAAGAGATTAATGCCTTTTCACTACCATGTTGAGCAGCGTATTCTAAAAATACTATTTTTTGTTTATTAAAATTATCTCTTTTTTTAATGAACTCAGCGCGTTTTAGTGTCGAAAAACCTTGCGACTTCATAAAAAACTCAGCCGTTAGATTAACAAATGACTCTTGTGCGGCGACAAACCCATTTTTCGCTGCATCTTCTAAATACGCATAAAATTGGTGACGCTCAATACTATTAATGCCCTTACAATAATCAAACTTTTCTATTTTTCTATCAGCGGCTTCGCCGACATCACTGTACTGAGAGATCTGTTCTAACTCAGCCTGTAGAGCGTTGTCATCAATTGGTGCCGACAAACAATACCTTAAGTTTGTAGCGATGATATATTTTGCTTCGTTATCACCATCGTTTGCTGCCGCTTGTAAACGTTTAAAGTGCTCCCTAAACTCCCCTTGCAGTTTCCATTGCGGTCTGGTCATAATAACTCGCTGATACTTACCTTCGCTTGATGAAAGGGCACTGTTAGTCACCTTTTTGTTTGTCAGTAAGTCAGTATTGACTGCTTTTTCAGGAGTTTTTTGAGGTAATACAGTTAAATAATTAGAGGTTTGCTCTGCTGAAGTCGGTGGAGCCGACGCTTTATTGTAAAAATAACCAACAGTACATAACAGTAGAGAGACTATTAAAAATATAGATAGATAAACCCACCCTAGCTTATGCATGTTATTGTTTTTCAAATCACTTACCTTATAAAAAGAACATAAGAATGGTAATTAAGACGGGTCTCTTGATTATAGATTATTCATTACGGGAGATGAACCGCCCATTGCACTTCCTGCCAATAAAAAGCGCATGATGGTTGGTATGGGCGCTGGAGGTTAGAGACCTCCGGCTACCCGATTAGGTGTTACCACGCTCAGCTGTCAGGATGAGCTTCCATCCAACTTCTCGAAGTCAAATTTAGCCTTGGATACTACAAATAAGTCACACTGAACAACAGCCGCATCATTTAAATTAAAAAGAACATAATTACGCCCTTTAGTTAAAGAGCTTTTATAAATAATCCCGTCATACCCTTTCGATTTAATAAACTCTGATATTATTTGCGTCGGCACATATTCTGACTTGAAATCAGATCCCGTTACAGGCCAAGAAAAAGCAATATCCATCGCAGCCCACACAGCGTCAATTCTCTGATTAATAGAAGGTTCGCCGAAGAAGAAATATGGGTACTGTTCAGCATCAGCCGTCTCCGAAAAATCAATCAACTTCACATCCTTTGTCAAATGCAATTGGGCAATTGTTAAGGTTAATCCAGGCCAAGGTCTCACTTCGTGTATCGCAGTTTCCGCATCTGCTGCTACATATAAACAAGGAATCCCTTTTGAGTTCGCCCTCCCCTCAGAGGCGTTATTGGTCAATGGCTTCATTCGTTCGAATGGGAAAGGAATACGCTTATCAACATGGAACTCTTGCTCTACATTATCAGAAGCCTTCTCCTCACCACATCCAGTTTGTGCGCGCCACACCACAGAACCAACTTTTAAGGTTTTAACCCTGTCACTACAAGTGTCATTAATTGAATTTAGAAATTCACTCGACTCATTATCTAAAATGTAGCGCAGCTTAGAGCACGCTTTTTCAGAAAAGTCAGAATAGCTTAACCAAGATTTGAAGCTCATTCATACTCCTTAGTTTGTAGTAACACATAACATTTTAGTATTTATGCGACACGGAGTTTGTGTTGCAGTGTCGCTTATCGGACTGAGGCGCCACCTGCTCGGTGTTGTTTATGCTATGAACTTTACATTTAAAGAAAGGCTTTTTGTGACATCAACTACATTAAGCCTATTTAATCGGCGCGCCTGTCGTATCTGAGCTGTCCCTGCATTGTTCAGTGTTTATTATGTTGTTATTACACCTAAATTTTGTTTGATAAGCAACTAGGTTATTTAAACACACAGCCGCTAATAGCCTGAACAATTAAGCAGGTTAGCTCATTGAATGTTTGGTTATCGCTTAAGATCATAGTGCTGGGTAGCTCAACATGATCGTACTTTGTTTATTAAGTAACGATTACTCTAAAACATCTACTACGAGTCACCTTTGCCTGCGCTGCGTGTTTCACCACGATAAACTTAGGTTATTACTAAATTACTCTATTGCGCACCGCTAATATGAAACACGGTTAATTTGCTTTTAAAAGGTTTGCCTTGAGTGATTTTTACACTAGCGGGCATGTTTACATCACGTTAGTATGGAACTTTATTAAGTTACAAAACGATAATTACATGACTTTAAAAACAAACGCATTAATTTATTTTTTAGCCTTTTGCAGTGGTTTTTGCATTATGGGGATTGAGCTTTTAGGAGGGCGAATACTTGCGCCTTTTTTTGGGAGCAGTGTACATATTTGGGGCAGCATAATAACGGTGTTTATGCTCAGCTTATCATTTGGTTATTTACTTGGCGGTAAGCTAAGTACTAAAAATGCATCGCTTACTAAATATGGTTTAATATTTTTAGTCGCCAGCATTATGGTGGTGCCTATTACGTTATTTTCGCAGCCAATAATGGAGTTTATATTCACGCATATTGAAGATAGCCGTTATGGTTCGCTGTTAGCTTCAACTGCATTATTTTTTATTCCAACCGTTATTTTAGGTATGATTTCGCCCTACTCAGTACGTTTATTGGTAACCGATAGCGATAAAAGTGGTCAAGTAGCGGGGCGTTTATACTTTGTAAGTACGCTTGGCAGTGCGCTGGGTACTATTATCACCTCTTTTTACTTTGTGCTCGCGTTTGACGTAAATACAATTATTGGCGCTTTTGCTTTAACGCTTGGGTCACTTGGTTTAGTGGCTATTGTTGTTAATAGCTTGGTGAATAACAAGGAGCTTGCTCATGCTTAAATATTTACTACTGCCGTTAATCGTGTTTTCGGGGGTTGCGTTTAGTAAGGTTATTCATGAAGAGCGCTCGCTTTATCGCAATATTATTGTTGAAGACACTAGCGACTTACGTTGTCTTAAATTTAATACTAAAAGTAGCCAAACAAGCCAAAGCTGCATGTACAAAAATGACCCTGACAAACTTGTTTTTAACTACACTAAACTTACTTTTGCCAGCCTTTTAGTAGCCGATAACCCTAAAAATGTACTTATTATAGGATTAGGTGGCGGTACGCTTTCTAATGTTATTCATGAACTATACCCCACAGCAAAAATTCATAATGTTGAAATAGATCCCGCTGTAACTAAAGTTGCACGCGATTACTTTAACTTTATAGAAAACGACTTAGTGACATCAAGCGTGCAAGATGGCCGTATTTTTATAAAACGCGCCGCTATTAAAAAGCAAATGTATGATTGGATAATTTTAGATGCCTTTAACGGCGACTATATTCCGGAGCATTTACTCACTAAAGAGTTTTTTGAAGAGGTACAAAGCGTATTGGCCGAAGGTGGTGTTATAGCTGCAAATACATTTTCAAGTAGTAAGCTTTATGAGCATGAGTCGGCAACTTACCACGCTGTATTTGGCGACTTTATAAATGTAAGCCGTGAAAATCGTAGTAACCGTATTATTTTAGCGGGACTTAAAGCGCCGCCAACTAACGAGCAAATAAAGGCACAGGTTAAAATACTTGAGCCTCGCTTGGCAAAATACGGCATTGATATAAAAGCAATTAGCGAATTTATGCATTTTACAAAAGACGGTCAAGATTGGCCTGCTGATACGAAAGTGCTTACCGACCAATATTCTCCCGCTAATTTACTTAATTTTTAAGGTGCTTTTATAAAGCGCTAAGTAATAGATAAGTTACTTGAGCGCGAAGTAAATTCGCACCTACAGGCACTGCGTTTATTTATGTAGGTGAGGTTTTATACCTCGTTTATATTTTTATTGGAAGGCAAGCGCGAAGTGAATTCGCACCTACAAGTTCGGCGTTTATGTATGTAGGTGGGGTTTTATACCTCGCTTATATTTTTATTTGCAGGCAAGCGCGATGTAAATTCGCACCTACAAGTTCGGCGTTTATTTATGTAGGTGAGGTTTTATACCTCGCTTATATTTTTATTTGCAGGCAAACGCGAAGTAAATTCGCACCTACAAGTTCGGCTTTTATTTAGGTAGGTGAGGTTTTATACCTCGCTTATATTTTTATTTGCAGGCAAGCGCGAAGTAAATTCGCACCTACAAGTTCGGCGTTTATTTATGTAGGTGAGGTTTTATACCTCGCTTATATTTTTATTTGCAGGCAAACGCGAAGTAAATTCGCACCTACAAGTTCGGCTTTTATTTAGGTAGGTGAGGTTTTATACCTCGCTTATATTTTTATTTGCAGGCAAGCGCGAAGTAAATTCGCACCTACAAGTTCGGCTTTTATTTTGAGACACCTCGCTTTATGCCTTACTGCACATCTTTAATCCATTTTTAACTAATATATTTACGTTGTTTATTAAGTAGTGATATTATAGTTAGCCTGCTAACTAATTAAGTGCGCTATGGTTAAAAACATTCCATTTTATGAAACTCTTGATTTAACACTTTGCGGCAATATGGGCCGTGTGCATCGCTTATGCCGTGAAGCGGTAACTATTGCTGTTGAGCCTTTAGGGTTAACACAGTCGCGCTGGACTGCCTTAATGCATATAAATATGCTCAAAGAGGGCGTTACTCAATTAGCGCTTTCACAGAGCTTAGGCATAGAGATGCCGTCGCTTACGCGCACGCTCAAACAGTTAGAAGAGCAATCGCTGATTGTGCGCCGCGTAGATGAGCACGATAAACGCAGTAAAAAGCTTTATTTTACCGAGCAAGGTCGCAGCATTTTACACACCTTAAATGAGCGAATAACAGATATTAAAGCGCAGTTATATAATGGTTTTAGTCATGCACAATTAGATGCAATGGCATACGGCTTGGTAAAAATGGAAGAAAACGCACTCAATTGCATTAAATCTCAAACAAAGGCTAAAAATGACACCTGATCAAAAATTTGCCCGCTATGTAAGACTCTCCCTCATTGGGTTTGTTTTAGTGTTTATTTACTATTTAATGGCTGATATTTTTTTACCTGTAACGCCTCAAGCGCGGGTGTATCATCCTGTTGTGCAAATATCGCCACAAATAAGTGGCCGAGTAACTAGTGTGTTAGTAAGTAATAACAAACCTGTGAAAGCAGGCGATATTTTGTTTCATATTGACCAAGGACCTTACAACTTAGCGTACGAACAAGCTAAGCTGGCACTTGACGATGCTAAATTACAAAACAAACGACTCGATACAAATGTAAAAGCGCTTGAGGCGCAAATAAGTGCTGCAAAAGCCAAACAACATGAGCAAAAATTATTAAAAAACCGAGGCGAAAAGCTCTACAAACAAAACTCCATATCAGAGCAAGAGCTTGAAAGTATTCGTGCTAATTATCAAGCAAGCAAAGCAAATGTAGCAGCGTATGAGGCGCAATTATCGGAAGCTATTTTAGCCCGTGGCGAGTCAGGTGATAAAAACTTAGCAATGCGCCATGCTGCAAATCAGTTAGCGCAAGCTGAGTTGAATTTATCGTATACGCAAGTGCGTGCATTGAGTGATGGCATAGTTGCTAACTTACAATTGCTTGATGGTGCATATGCCGTTGCAGGTAAACCGTTATTAGCGATTGTGGCTAAAAAAGCCGACTTAGTTGCCGATTTTAGAGAAAAATCACTGCTGCACATGAAGCGCGGTAGCCTAGCAAAAGTCGTTTTTGATAGTCGCCCTGGAGAGGTTTATGACGCAACACTTGAGGCGTTTGAGGCAGGTGTAAGCAATGGTCAGTTAAGTGCCAATGGTTTGCTCAGTACTACAGAGATCAGTAACCGCTGGGTGCGCGATGCGCAGCGACAACGTATTCATCTAAAATTAGTTAACAACCAAAATTTAATTGAAAATATGCCAAGTGGTGCACGTGCTACAGTGCAATTATTGCCAGAGTCAACTATTGGGCAGTGGTTTGGCGCAGCGCAAATTAGGTTTATTAGTTGGTTACACTACATTTATTAATGGAGGAGGTATGACTCAAGTTGTTAGCCAAGGACCACAATTAGATTCTAATGGCCTTCGCCAAGCACTGCGTATCGCTGGCGGATGTACTATCGGTTTTGCCATTAGTAAGTTAATGAATTGGCCAAACGGTATATTTTTTACTGTTTATCCTATGTTGTTACTCGGTATGGTGCCTACATTAAGCCGAGGTGTTATCAATCAATTTATAGCGTCGGCGGCTTTTAGTGCATTTATAGTACTTGTAATACAGGGGCTATTTTCTCATTTGCCTGTCGTTATGACGCTACTTGTATTTGGCATATTTTGTTTTTTATTTCATAAAATGAGTAGCGGTAGCGCGTTTTTATTTGGTGCTTTAGGCGTAGTGAGCCTTTCAATTCAACTGCATTTTTCGAGCTACGTTGATCAAGGAAGTCGCATTTATCCGCTTATTTTAAGTAATGGTTTAGCAATAATATTAACTGTAATTATAGCGGCATTAATGCATGGTTTGTTTCCTGATGTAACAGCAAGGCCCGGACGAGTTATGCCAGCTAAGGCTAAAGAAAGTATTCGTCATGAAGTACTGCTTTGTGCAACTGTGGCAACGCTTTCGTTTGTGGTTTTTCAGGTGCTTAACTTGCAAGACTCAATTTCAGCACAAGCGGCCTCAGTACTTATTTTATTTTCATTGTGTTGGAAAGCAGCAGGTATGGCAGGCTGGCAACGTGCAATTGGTACATTGATTGGTTGCAATGCAGCGCTGTTATCACAGTTGTTTTTGTACAACCATAGCGATTTTTTACTTTTTCCGGTTGCTATATTGTGGATTTTATCCTTTGTGTTTGCACGGTTTCACATTTTAGGCGGCGGTATTCCTGGTATCGGGTTTGGTGTATTAACCACATTTGGTATTTTATTTGGGCAGTCGTTGGGCCCAGGACAAGACTTAATTTACAGTGCGTTGTATCGATTTAGTTCGGTATCGGTGGCGATTATTTTAAGCTTGTGCGCTGTATATGTTATGCATCATTTACTTAATCGCTTTAGTGCAACGCGCCATCATACCTTTGATTAAATAAATTTTAATTATTAAGCCATTTTAAAAACTGCATTTTTACACGCCAGCAAGCTGTGCGTCTACCAGTTAACAAGGTTGCACGTTTTGTAGACGTAGAGCTTGCTCACGTGAGAAGCAAGGCTTCTAATTATTAAGTTATTTTAAAAACTGCGTTTTTACACGCCAGCAAGCTGCGCGTCTACCAGTTAACAAGGTTGCACGTTTTGTAGACGTAGAGCTTGCTCACGTGAGAAGCAAGGCTTCTAATTATTAAGTTATTTTAAAACTGCGTTTTTATACGCCAGCAAGCTGTGCGTCT